>JBCCXW010000225.1:0-4732 GCA_039191105.1 Pseudomonadota bacterium | reverse complement strand
CGAAGTCGATGATGAAGACAGCGGCATGTCCATCGTAGATGAAGACGATGATGGTCTGCCCGAGGTCGACGATATCGATGATGTCGACGACGGCGATCCCCTCGCGGACGACGCCGAAACGCCTTAGAGGCGCATCGACTAAGATAACCCGACATCGAGCGCTTTTAAGCGCTTGATCTTGCCTGACGCGAGGTGTACCTACGCCTCCTCTTTGCGAGACAAGGGGCCATAGCTCAGTTGGGAGAGCGCTTGAATGGCATTCAAGAGGTCGGCGGTTCGATTCCGCCTGGCTCCACCATCAAACGCTGGTCAGCCAAGCTGATATCTATGATCTGGGAGATCAAAGATTGAGGTTTGATCCGCCGGCGAGCGGTTCGACTCCTTTGGCGTAGGTCCACGACTGCAAAGATCATGTAAAACAATTGCATGTGCAGATGTTTGGGTTGTGCCCAGACATTAGTTCGTCGTTTTGCGTCCGCTGATTGAGAACGGTCCAACCTTCGGAAGGTGGTCCGCTTTGACCTAGTTTGCCATCCCAATTAGCCTTGCCATACGAAGCGCGAGGGGCGGCATGCTGAAGTTCATCGTATTACTTTTGTCGGCATTTTTGCTGACCGAATTGCACGCCGACGCCGAAACTTGTGAGGGTGTCGAGTTTTCGCGGGAAGTCGCCGATGAATTCGATCGCATACAGTCTTCTATCGCGATGGAAACCGAGTCTGATGCTGACATTGTGCTCAAGACCATGGATCAGCTTACTCAATGGGATCTCAACTGCGTCGAAAGAGGCCAAGTCCTGCGATTGACGGCTTACGCGTACGCCAAAAAAGGGAACTACAGTAAGGCCTCAATATATTTTGAAATGGCTGTGGAGTCAGGAGCCTTTCCCGAGGGCGGATCTAACGTATTACGCCAATTGGCGTTCCAATACTATTTTGCTGCTGAAGAGTATGACAATGCCATTTCTATGTTCACCCGTTGGAATGACTTTGGCGGGCAGCCGGCTTGGGAAGATTACAAGTTTCTAATCTGGTCGTATTGGAAAGCAGGATATCCATATACGGCATTGGATTTGGTGCATATTCACCGTGAGGCTGATGCATACTATCAAAACTATGACCTGAATAATCTAGAACTCTCGATTCTAATCGAACTAGAGCTCGATCAAAGACTCAATGAGGTGCTCGAGTTAATCGTCCAAAACAATCCGTCGCACGAAGAATACAAAGAACTGCTTCAAGAGGCGCGGGCCTCTCATGGCGCTGTCGCAGAGAAGACTTGTAGGGGAACGGTAGCGGAGGGCATTCCAAGCAACAATCTTGGCGATTGGATCGTGTTCGCGCCGGAAGCTGGCGTATTTACAAGCCAGTTTAAAACGATTCCGCAGTGGGAATATGTCTCCTCTTTGAAGGATCTATGTAAAAGCGAGGGTGGAAAAAACTGCTACAACATAGGTGGTTGTACACAAGCTAGTGGCTATACAGGTATCGCAGTTCCTGAGGACAATTCGTGGGTTTACTATGCATGTTCTCCAAACCTAGATGCCGTCGGCCGGCTGGCAATCCAAAAATGTGAAAACGCGACCGGCTGCAGCTGCTGGGATTGGGGCAACGGCAATCGATATAATTCGGAATTTAGACGGGGGCGTTCAAAGTAGACGCATATAGTTCCTAGAGCTGCCAAGCTCACCTTTGTCACGTGCGTAGATCTTCCCGGCCAGGCCGCGCCGAACACTAGCCCAGATGTTTGGACTAATCGCCCTGCACTTTGAGGCGTTTCGCGCCTTCGATTTTTAGAACTCGGCCTTCCGGGCAGAAATCGGCTAGGAAGTCGCTCAGCGATCCAAGCAGATGCTGTTCGTTGAGCGTGTAGAGCACGTTCAGCCCCTTTTTCTCTCGCACAACCAATCCGGCATTTTCCAAAATGCTGAGATGTTTCGAGATGGCGGGCTTGCTCATCTCGAATTGATCGGCGATCTCGCCGGCGGTCAATGTCGCGTCCGACAGGTAGGCGAGGATACGACGCCGATTTCGGGATGACAGAGCTTGAAAGACAACACTCATGTGAATAGCTTCGCTAATTAACTAATTAACTAATAAGTTATCGCTTCGGCGCAAGGGAGACAAATCATGATTAAGATAATTGGGTGTCCTGCTCCTAATCCAAGAAAAATCAGCATATTCATGGAAGAAGCAGGCGAGCCCTATGAGTATGACTCCAAAGATTTGTTTGCGAATGACCAGAAGAAGCCGGATTATCTGAAAATCAATCCCAATGGTCGTTTCCCTGCAATAATAGACGATGATCCGGTCGGCGGCGGCGAGCCCATCACCGTATGGGAGAGCGGTGCGATCCTGACTTATTTGGCGGAGAAATACGGCAAATTCCTGCCCACGGATCCGCGCGGTCGTTACGATACGTTCCAATGGCTTTATTGGCAGGTCAGCCACGCGCCCTATTGGGGCAATGCGCATCTTTATCGCGTCTATATCCCGGGACCGCGCGAGTTTGAGATCCAACGCTTCACGAATGAATCCGCACGGCTTTATCGCTTGCTGGATCAACAATTTTCAGCGCATGAGTGGATCGCCGCTGATCAATACACCATCGCCGACATGGCGCTCTTTCCTTGGATCGAATACCACGAGATGCATGGCCAGGATTTGGGAGATTTTCCGAATGTGAAGGCTTGGTTCGAACGCATGCATGCACGACCGGGTGTTGCGGCGGGTCGAATGGTTCCGGCGGGCGTTTATGAATACACCTATCAAAGCCCTGAAATGGACGCCCTGACCAAGCTTATTGAGGATCGCTTCAAGGACCCCGCCTACGCGCTAAAGGCGGAGCCGGTTCAAGAAGTGGATTTGAGCTTGTCGACCGACGTCTAACCGGCTTACCGCCGTTTCAGGCGCGCTCGTCGACAGCGGCGGTCACATTCAATATCTGAGTCAAAAGAAAACACCGAAAGGGGAGGCGAGATGGACGCCCATTCAGAAATCATGCGGCTGTTAAACCGCTATTGCTACGCTATCGACACCGGCGATTTTGACGATTTCGTGGAATTGTTTGCGAAAGCGTCTTGGACGACGACGGACGCGCCGGCGGTGTTCACGGGCCGTGAAGAGATCGCCAAAGAAGTTGTCGGGCGCATCAAGCGTTACGAAGACGGCACGCCGAAGACCAAGCACATCATGTCAAATATCCAACTCGACATTGACGAGGCCGCCGGCACGGCCAAGGGGCAGCGCTATGTGACGGTGATCCAAGCGACCGACGCTCTGCCGCTGCAGCCGATTTTCGCGGCGCATTATTATGATGAGTTTGTCCGCGAGGACGGCAAATGGCGGTTTGCCAGCACGAACATGGACCATGCGTTGGCGGGCGATTTGAGCCATCATGTGATGATTGATGAAATCAAGGAGGAGCATGGTGTCTAAGCAAACTGATATGGTCGCTACGTATTTTGAAAAATCCGATGCGCGGGACCCAAGTCTCGTTGCGCTGTTCACCGATGATGTGGAGCTCTATTTCCCCAAATTCGGCGTTGGCAAAGGTATGACGGCGTTCATGGAGTTAGGCGGTGGTTTCGCGAAGACCGTGGCGAGCATCGCTCATCGTCGCGACGAATTTCTCGTCATTGAACAAGGCGATCATGTGGTTGTCGAAGGCACGACGTTCGGGAAGGGCCATAACGGCAAGGAATGGAGCGGCGGCGAAACATCCGGCGGGCGCTTCTGCAGCGTCTTCCATTTCCGAGAGACCGCGGACGGCCCTAAAATCTGCCGTATGCATATCTATTTGGACCCCGACTACACTGGCGATAACACCAGCGGTTTCCTGTGGGGCGAGGACCGGCCAAACTGGTGACGGCTTCGCAGCTTTTGACCGTTGCTGACGAAAGCTAAGCCGCCTTAGCGCGGACAATGCGGATCTGATCGGCGACGGCCTGCGCCCGGTTCAGTTGTGAAATCTTGGCGAGGATCGGCGCGGATATCGTTTGGCCGGCCGCAAGCAGGAGGCGTTTGTTTGCGTCCACCAAATCCGTGACCAAGACGTCGCCCGCTTGAAGGTCGAACACGCTCACGGATCGCAATTGCGCTTGGGCTTCGTTCGACCCTTTGGACAACAAGCCCGGCAGCGCCGCCAACAAAGCCGGGTCATACACACCTTCCGCGGCCAGCTGTTTGAAGCCTTCCGCTGTGGAGCCAGATCGCTCTGGGTCGGCGAGGAAGGATAAATTGATCAGCACTTGCAGCAATTGCGCGGCGCGGGGGCGGGCCGTGGGATCGACCGCGTCGGTCGCGCCTTCGCAGCTCAGCAGCAACAACTTCGCAACGCCCTGCAGCCTTGGAACATTTTGCAGCATTTTCGCCACCGCCACATAGGCGGCCGCGATCTCTTGCTTATCGGCGGGGGTCAGAGGTTCGCCGGCGCTGCGGCGTGCGATCAACGCTTCGGGCGTCATGACATAGCTGAGCGGCCACAACATGGCTGCGACGTCTAACTCCCAGGTATTTTTGATCTGCAGCGGTTTGGCGGCCGATCGTGCCCAACGTTGAACGGTGGCGGCGCGTTTGAAGGCCTTCGGATACGCCATGGACAGCATATCCGCCAGTAATTGCACCGTGCCGGAGATGGTGTCCTCCAATACGCCATGCTCGGCCCGCATGACGAGATGATGGGCGTGCGCGTCCCTGATCGTTTGCAGTAATTCCTTGGCGTTGCATGGCTT
>JBCCXW010000224.1:0-4770 GCA_039191105.1 Pseudomonadota bacterium | reverse complement strand
GACTAAACAAGGCTTCAAGGACCAATTGTGACAGCACCGGGACCGCAGCATTATCGGCGCGCGCAAACCGGATCGCAGTGTCCAGCTCGGCATAGGTCGATGGCGACACCGCGCGCAACGCCGTCACCGCATCGCGGGTTGCCTGGTCCTCGAAGACGGTAAAAAGCAAGTTGGGTTCGGGGGTTTCCGGTGGAAGCGCCGCTGGTCCGGACCGGCTCGGTCCAAAGATGAACAACGCGGCAAAGCCTAAGGTCACGAGCGCAAAAATGATCAAGCCCAATCGCAGGCCACTTCGCGTATCAGCACCGTCTGTCATGCGGCCTAGAGTTGGACGACATTCGGCGGTGGGGCCTCGACAAAGAGACTGGCGACTTGCTCGACGCGGCAGTCTTGCGTCATTCGTTGATTGACATAGCCCTTATCGGTGATTTCGCCTTTATCAATGCTCGGCGGTTCGGTCAGAACTAGGAAGCGCTTGATGCGCCGCGATGAACCAGGCTCGGCCGCGTTGAATGCGGCGACTTTCGCGGCAAGATCCTGATTGAATGAAATGAACGCAGCCATTTGGTCGCCACCAGCCTTTTTGACATAGTCTTCGAAGGTGATCGGCGACGGCCAGAACATGGCGCCGATAAAATTCTTATCCTGCCCACAAATCACGGCGTCAAACACCAAGGGGGAGCATGCCGCCACGAGATCCGGGCGCAGCACGCCGACACTGACCCACGTGCCGGAGGAGAGCTTAAAATCTTCGCCCACGCGGCCATCGAAAATGATGCCTAGATTGGGATCGTTTTCATCGACAAATTTCGCCGCATCGCCCAAGCGATAATAGCCTTCCTCGTCGAAGGCTTCTGCATTCTTTTCCGGCAGATTGTGATAGCCTGGCATCACCGTCTCGCCTTTGACGCGCACTTCGAGCTTACCGAGCGTTGGCACCAGTTTGAGGGTCAGACCGGGCAGCGGGAGGCCGATCAAGCCAACCCGTTCCGCTTCCCAATGGACCACGGTAATCCCTTGCGTCTCGGTCGCGCCATACATGGTAATGATTGGGATCCGCCGACCCGTTGCTTTGATCGCGAGCGTTTGGAGCCGGTCATACAGATCATCCGACAGCGTCGCGCCGCCATATCCGATCGAGCGCATGTTTTCGAAAAAGGCGTGCAAAAGCGAATCATCTTCTTCCATGGCTTCGGCCAGCATGGCGAGCGCAATCGGCGCGGTGCCGAAGGTCGAGGGCTTGCAATCGAGGACGTTTCGGATCGTCTCGCCGAACAAAGCGGGCGTTGGCTTGCCTCCATCAATCCAAAATGTGGCGCCGGTCCAAAGCGCGCCATTAAAGTTCACATTGGAGCCGGAAATGTGATTCCATGGCAGCCAATCAAGCACATTATCGACGCCATCAGGATCGTATTCCGGGTCGCGGTCATTGTCGCGCAAACCTTCGACCCCCGCGATCATCGAACACATGGCACCTTGCGTGGTCGGCACGGGCTTGGGCATGCCGGTGGAGCCAGATGTGAACAAGTATTTGCCGATTGACTCGTCGCTTAGCGCATCGAGCGCAGCATCGACGGCGGGCGTCACCGGGGT
Source organism: Pseudomonadota bacterium (assembly GCA_039191105.1). Lineage (GTDB taxonomy): Bacteria > Pseudomonadota > Alphaproteobacteria > Caulobacterales > Hyphomonadaceae > Henriciella. Next base: position 3,177 of record JBCCXW010000224.1, on the reverse strand, counting down.
TTTGAGCAAGTCGTGATAGGACACAACGCCCTCGGCGCCATCGGCCGTGATGACGGTGCAGCCATGATCACCAAGCGCTGCGATCGCCGGTTCAAAAGGTTTCAATTGCGCCGCGAACAAGACTTTCGGCCGCACCGCTTGAAAGCAGTGTTTGAGCTTCGCAAAATCAGTCGACATGAGGGAATATGGCACGGAAATCGGGGCCGCGGGGGCACCCGCCGTCATCGCTGCAACCATCACGATCGCCGACTCGATCGCGTTGCCGGATAGGATCATCACCGGCGCGTCGGGCCCGGCCCCCATATCCAGGAAGGCTTGGGCCAAGGCACGTGTGGCGCTTAAGCCCTCGCCATAGGTGATGGCGTCCCATGCATCGGTTTCAGGATTACGCTGTTTCAGCCAAGGCCGGTCTGGGTGCATGTCGGCGCGCACGGCAAGCGCATGCGGGATAGAGCGCGGGCGATCTCCAGGCGCATGGCGTTGCTTCAAATAGACTGTGCCATCTGGCATTTTCGTGCATTCAATATCCGGTGGCTTTTGCGCAAGCAGGCGGAACGGCGGCTGACCGGCAGCGTCTGGCATGATCGTTTCCTCAGATTGAAGTATTTTGCGAGACCCTAGCGCAAACGCCATCCGCACCAAAGCAAATTCGGATCACTTGACGTCAATCTTAGGTCAGAGTACTTTGCAATTCAAAGTTATTGGAGAGTCCAATGAATGATACCACGCTGCAAGACGATCTGGCTTATGTGCGCGACCTGGCCGAAGCCGGACAACAGGCCCCTTTGCTTGGCGGACGGTTTTTGACCTTTTGGGGCGTTCTGACCAGCATCGCTTACTTTCTTCATTTCGCCATGACGGTAGATTGGGTGACCTGGCCAAACAGTGCCTATGCTTGGGTCTGGGGCAGTTTCATTGTGGTCGGCATGATCGGACAAACCCTGCTCGGCTATTCGATCCGCAACAAACCCGGGAGCCATTCTGTCGGCAATCGCTCTGAAGCAACGGTCTGGATGGCAGGCGGGGTCGCGCTTTTTGTTTATTTCGGCATACTCATCATAAAGTCGCTTCTGGGCGGTGAAACGGTGTCAGGGTTCGGAACCTCTTTACCCATCGTGTTCGCCATTTATGGCACCGGACTGATCACGTCAGGTCTGATGGGTGGAGTGAAAACGCTCACATATGCTGGGTTCGGCGCGTTTGCGATGTTGGCGCTGGCAGTTTGGTTTGACGGTACAGATTTCAGCTGGGCGGTGGCCTCATTCGGCGCGTTCTGCACGGTTCTGGTGCCGGGACTGGTTCTGCTGCGCAATGAACCGAAAAGCATCGTTTAAGTGATGACGCCGCCAAGCAACCCTTTTGACCATGCGCAAATCGATGATGTTATACATGGCCGCCTGCGGCTTGGCATTATGGCTTACTTGTCGACGGCGAGCCCAGCGATTTTCGGCGAACTGAAAGCCAAAGTCGGAGCGACGGATGGCAATTTGTCGACGCATTTGCGCAAACTGGAAGATGCTGGCTATGTGCGCCAAGAGAAACGCTTTGTTGGTCGTCGCCCGCAAACCCGGGTGTTTCTGACCGATGCCGGGCGCCAAGCTTGGCTCGCTTGGATTGACCATATGCAAGGCCTGATGCGGGCGGCGGAATAGCTGAACGCAAGCTGAAAGCCGCCCTCCCAGCGCGTTCAGGTTGCTGGTCCTAAGTCTCAGTCCAAGACTGAAAAAAAGGACCGTTCACATGACCCTTGCTCTCAAAACGCTGGCGCTCGCCGCAACCATCGGCGTGACCGCCACACTGTCTGCGACCGCCAATGGCCATCGCGGAGATGCCAAGGAAGCGGTGCTGTTTAAGGATCCTGATTTCCGCGGTGCCGCCATCGCGATTGACGGACCGGTCTATAATCTCCGTCCGCTTGGGTTTAACGATACAATCTCTTCGATCGATATTCGCGGCGCATGGGAAGTCTGTGTCGACCCCGATTTTCGCGGCCGCTGTGTGGTCATTGACGGGCCAACCGCGCATCTCACCCATCTCCGGATGAATGACAATATTAGCTCAATGCGGCCCTTGCGCGGAGGATCGCGCCGCGTCGGCAATCGCCGGGATGATCGTTATGATGACCATGGACGGCGGGGTGGCGGTGACTTTCGCGCGCACAATCGCGGCATCGAGGGACGCAATACGGTGTTTTTCCCGCGCCCGCGTGATGCTTTTGGCGATCCGATCCGAGGGGGGCGCGGCAACGCCTCTGACTTTTGCCGGGATATGGGTCTTGGACGCGCTGTGTATGCCGATACGTCGCGCCGCAACACCACGGACATTCTCTGCGCTAAATAGCGTCTCCGGCGAGCTTACGCCCTTAATCCTCCCGACGCCTCAAAGGGATCATGCTCAGCCACCAAATGCCCCGGAGCGATTTCGATCAGCTTCGGGGCATATTGCTGTGCGTCGGGATCATCAATGATTTCAGACTTCAAGAAGCGCAGCGGGGCACGGCTATCGAGCGGGCTTGGCAAATCGCCCTGAAGTTTCACACGCGCGCGGGCGCGCTCCATTTTTGGATCCGGGTTGGGCACAGCAGAGATAAGCGCCTTGGTGTAAGGGTGGCGCGCATCCTCATAAATCTCTTCGCGACCGGCGAGTTCGACCACTTTGCCAAGATACAGCACCATCACGCGGTGCGAAATCTCGCGCACAACGGACAAATCGTGCGAGATGAAGATCATCGCCAGGCCAAATTCTTTTTGCAGGTCAATCAACAAGTCGACCACTTGCGCTTGCACAGAGACATCCAAGGCCGACACCGCCTCATCACACACAACAAGTTTTGGATCGAGGATCATCGCCCGGGCAATGCCAACGCGCTGGTTTTGACCGCCAGAGAGTTCGTGCGGGTAGCGATTAATCAGGGCGGGGTCCAAGCCAACGCGCGGCATGATTTCTTGGACCTTTTCCTCGCGCGCCGCCTTATCGAGCTCTGGTGAATGGACCGTAAGAGGCTCGGCAATCGACGTCCCGATGGTCATGCGCGGATCAAGGCTCGCCATCGGATCCTGAAAAACGATTTGTAAGTCGTCGCGAAGGGCGTTCATCGTCTTGCGGTCGGCACTTGAAATATCGCGGCCCATCCAGGCGACCGTCCCCGCGGTTTGCGGCACCAATTTCAAGACGGCG
>JBCCXW010000223.1:0-4782 GCA_039191105.1 Pseudomonadota bacterium | reverse complement strand
TGTCTCAGAAATCATGTTCTTCGCGGCGTGGTTTTGGAGCTTCTTTGAGCTCGCGATTTTCTACCCAGCCCGGGTCGGGGCAACCTTTGATCATACCAGTCCGATTTGGGAAGGGCTGAATGCTTTCGCCCAATGGCCACCCACAGGCGTGACCACATTTGATCCCTTTCACTTGCCTTTGATCAATACGCTCATTCTGCTGCTTTCCGGAACCACCGTTACAGCGGCGCACCATGCGCTGCAGCATGACAAAATGGACAATGCCAAGTTCATGCTGATCCTCACCATTGTGCTGGGCCTCGCCTTCACGGCGCTCCAGGTCTACGAATACTCGCTCGCACAATTCACATTTGACGGCACGCTTTACGGATCTGCGTTCTTCATGGCGACCGGGTTCCATGGCGCACATGTCGTCATCGGAACGATTTTCTTGATCGTTTGTTTGTTCCGCCTCTACGCGCAAAATATGACAGCGAGTAAGCATCTCGGGTTCGAGTTCGCAGCTTGGTATTGGCACTTTGTCGATGTGGTTTGGTTGTTCTTATTTGCCTTTGTCTATGTGCTTCCACATCTGATTTTGGGCCACTAAGCCGGTGGGCCAAACGGTCTCGCCGATCCTGGCAGGCCTGCGTTGCCGGTGCCCTCAATGCGGACAGGGGTCAGTGTTTAAGTCCTATCTCGAATTGGCTTCGTCTTGCGACCATTGCGACGCGGATTTCAGCAAAGCCGATGCCGGTGACGGTCCCGCTTTTTTTGTTATGTTCTTGATCGGCATTCTGGTCACACCGCCTGTGTTGCTGGTGCAAATCGCCTTTGACCCACCCGCATGGGTTCATTTGGTGCTTTGGACGCCGGTTATTCTCGGCTTGAGCGTCTGGCTTTTACGGCCGTTCAAATCTCTTTTGTTTGCGCTGCAATGGAAACACCATGCCGAAGAAGCGCAATGGGACATTAAACGCGAAAGTGGAACATGACGTTTCGACCGATGCCGTTGCTAACAGGGTTTAGTCTCGTCAGCCTGGTGATTTTGATCCTTCTCGGCCATTGGCAGTACAATCGTTATACCGAGAAAATTAATGCGCCACCGATGAGTGAACGGGCCGCCGAGCGCGTGCGCCTTGAAATCAATATTCAACAAGCCAATCCCGGCAATGCGCAACAGGTCTATGGGTTTGCCGATAGCGAACCGATTTGGCGCCGCTATCTGCCGGGCACAGTCGCAAGCACCGGCGAGCCTGTGCTCGTAATGGTCGAGGCCACGGGCGGACCAAACCCAGTGCCCGCAGCCATCGCGGCTTTTCCAGCATCCATCGTGTTCGAAGGTGCGCTCCTGGATAAGCGGAGCAATGGTAATGCCTTCAGTGCGCGGGACCGTCCGACGGAGGATCTCTGGTATCGTCTAGATCCAGAAAAACTCGCGCAGACTCTCGGCTTGAAGCGTACGCCGCGGGTGGCGGAACCAAGCGTAATAACGGTCCGAAACAGTGTTCGTTTAGACCAAACGCGCCAGACCCTTAACCCATACGGGTTTGAAGAACCGGTCGACCCATTGCCGCCAGAGCGACATTTCGGCTACGCTCTGACATGGTGGGGGATGGCGCTTGCGCTGATTGCTGTGTATGTCGCCTTTCATAGATCCGCGGGGCGGTTGAAATTCTGAGAAGGCGCGATAGCCATGAAATATGCTTCGACCAGAGGGCAAGCCGCCGCCGTCGATTTTGTGGAGGCGTGCTTGATGGGCCTTGCGCCAGATGGCGGCTTATATGTGCCTGAGCAGTGGCCACAGATCGATCCAGCGCGCCCGAATGAGTCCTACATCTCTATCGCGAGCCGTGTTCTAAAGGGGTTTGCCGGCGACGCGCTCAGCCAGGCGGACATAGAACACCTGTGCGCGCAAGCTTACAAGAGTTTCGCACATCGCAGCGTCTCGCCGCTGGTGCAGACAGGGCCTAACCAATTCATGATGGAGCTACATCATGGGCCAACGCTGGCGTTTAAAGATGTCGCGATGCAATTCATCGGGCAACTTTACGATCGTGTGCTCGCGCGTCGCGGCGACCGGATGAGTGTGGTTTGCGCGACCTCAGGCGATACGGGCGGTGCGGCAGCCGCAGCCTTCGCGGGTGCGGCGCATGTTGATCTCTACATTCTGCATCCGCACGAGCGTGTGTCACCCGTTCAACGCCTGTTTATGACCACGACGGGCGCGCCGAATGTCCACAATCTCGCCATTGATGGTGACTTTGACGATTGCCAAGCTTTGGTCAAAGCGATGTTTGCCGATACGCGGTTTGCCAAGGACGTGCAGCTATCTGGCGTAAACTCGATCAATTGGGCACGGATCGCCGCACAGTCGGTGTATTACGCCGCTGCACAGGCGGCCCTTGGCGCCGAGCGACCGATCCGCTTCGTCGTACCCAGCGGCAATATGGGCGATGCGTTTGCGGGTTATGTCGCGGCACGATGCGGTTTGCTCGCAGGCTTCGAGCTGACGTGCGCGGTCAATGAAAACAAAGCCCTTGCGACGCTGCTTGAGCACGGTCTGATGCGTCGGGAGCAGGCTGTCGCAACCCCGAGCCCTGCAATGGATATCTCCGTGCCGAGCAATTTCGAACGTCTCTTATTTGAAGTCGCTGGGCGCGATGGGGATCTGGTCCGTCGGACCTACGATCAGTATAAACAGTCGGGCGCCGCGCAATTGCCGGACACGGTGTCCGGCCCCCTCGGCTGTACCGGGCTCACGGCCATGGTGGTGGACAATCAGGACACGCTTGCCGAAATGCGTCGTTTTGAACGCGAAACCGGGACGCTGATTTGTCCGCACACAGCCGTTGGAACAGCCGCAACGCGGCGTCTGCCAGAAACAGAGGCCTGCACAATTGTGCTTGCGACGGCACACCCGGCGAAATTCCCCGAGACGGTTCTCGAAGCCACGGGCCAGTCGGTGCCGCTGCCCCATCGCAGCGAACACTTACGGGATCGCGGCGAAGTCTTCGAACGCATCACCAATGATCTTGGCGTTGTGAAAGACTATATCCGCGCCAATGCTGTTGCTGAGGCTTAGATATGGGCATGCAGATTGGCGAGTGGCAGTGGAACAGAAACACCCAGCGTCTGAAAATGACCTTGCAACCGCCATCTCTCGGACGGCTGCTGTCGGGGGATTGGGCGCTCGATGATCTTAGCCTCGTGCTCGATGGGCTAAGCCGCCAAAGGCTGCGCGGCGGTCTAAACACGCCGAACGGGGATGTCGCATTGGAGTTGGTAACCGCTGAAGGCAGCATTGTACACCTGGCGGGCGGCGCGGTAGATGAATCCTCTTCGCGCGGGGTCATTCTGTCCGCCGGCGACACAATCGGGCCGAAAACGGAAGAGCGTGTCGACCTGGTGCCCGTCTACCAACCGATCATCTGTCTGCGCAGTCGACGGGTCGAAGGCTTTGAGGCGCTGGCGCGCTGGGCCGGAGAAACCGGCTTTGAACACCCGGTCGCGGACCGCCGCGGCTTGGCCTCATCCATGCTCATTAACGCCGCCGAAGCGCTTAATCGGTTCCGGCAAATCACCTATAATGAGAGTATGTTTGTCCAGGTGAATGTATCGAGCCTGGACCTGGTTGATGGCAAACTGACGGACTTGATTGCAGCCTTGCGGAGTGGCCATGATCTCGCCCCGGCGAGCATCCGATTGGAATTGACCGAACAAGACGCTTTGCGGGATTCGCAGCAAACCCTGGCGCGCCTGCACGAGCTGCGAAACGTCGGCGCTGGGATAGTTTTGGATGATTTCGGCTCCGGTCACTCATCGTTCCAATGGCTTGCAGACTTGCCAGCCGACGCTTTGAAAGTCGACGCGTCGTTGATCCAGCAAATCCAAAATCGGCGGGTCGAAACGATCTTAGAAGCGCTCACACTCATGGCGCGGCGGCTCGGAATGACGTCAACTGCAGAAGGGGTCGAAGATGAAGCCTTGCTTCCGCATTTGCGTACATTGGGCTTCGATCACGCCCAAGGCTTTGCGCTCGGGCGACCAATGGCGTTGGACGATATGGCGCGTTTTCTATCGCTTTAAGTGCCGAGATCGACCTCTAGGGACGAAATCGCATGGACGAAATTGCTTGGTGCAAGTTCGGATTTGCCCGTCCAACGAATGTCCGGGAACCGAGATAAAATTACCCGATAAGCGGTTTCGAGCTGCATGATCGCAACGCGTTTGCCGAGACAAACATGAGGGCCATTCCCAAACGCTAAGTGCTCGCCCGCATTGGTCCGTTCAATATCGAAGACATTTGCCGCCTCGAACTTCGCCGGGTCGCGATTTGCGGCAGCATAATACATCACCACTTTGTCGCCCTCACTGAGCTTTTGACCGCCCAACTCCGCCGCCTTGGTCACCGTACGACGCATATAGGTGACCGGACTAACCATGCGGATCGCCTCATTCACAAAGTTCGGGAATAAGTCTGGGTTCGCCAGCAGTTTGGCCCGTTGCTCTGGAAACTCGGTCAGCAGTTTCATCGTGCCCGACAGGGAATTACGGGTCGTATCATTGCCGGCGAAGACGATCAAAAGCCAGGATCCGTCTAAGAATTCATCCGACAAAGGTGCCCCATCGATTTCGGCATTTGCGATCGCGCTTAAGAGGTCATTTCGCGGATTGGCGCGCCGCTCCATCAATTGCTGGCGGCCATAGTCGAACAGCGCTTGGATCTCGTTCATAAACTCCATGATCTGCTCAGGCGATAAGTTGCCGAGGCCTTCCTGCTGGGCCTGATATTGCGCGTTT
>JBCCXW010000222.1:0-4827 GCA_039191105.1 Pseudomonadota bacterium | reverse complement strand
TGGAAGCGGCTTTGCCAGTCCGCGCAGGCTTTCAAAGCCACGTGTAGAATTTGACGAGACCAAAGACTGACCGCGGACTGGCCGCTTTCATCCTCTAATATCCATCTGCATTGCCATCTTTGCGCATCTCTGTAGCCGCGATCCAAGCACCACTTTCAAAATCCCGCATAATCGCTTGATAACCGCCGCCATTGGCACGGCAGCATTCGACATTGTGACCGCGGCGTTCAAGCGCTTCACGCGTCTGAACCGGAATCCCGCTTTCAAGATGCACCGTCCCCATATCGGTTTCACAAGCATCCCCGCTCAAGCCATCTGTTGGCTCACAACCGCCGCGATGCTCCCAACGCGCCGCGTCTCCGGCTTCTTGTAAGCCCATATCATAATCGATCAGGTTCAGGATGATTTGGACATGACCTTGCGGCTGCATACCGCCGCCCATCAGTCCGAAACTCAACCAGGGTTGATACGGACAGGCAAGCTCAGGCGCCGTCGCTGCGGTTTGACAGCTTGGCATGTCTTTCTTGAACGCGAAGGCTGGAATAATCGTGTGGAATGGCAGCTTGCCCGGTTCAAACACATTTGGATGCGCTGGGTCGAGACTGAACAATTGCCCACGATCCTGGAACATGAAACCGAGACCATCCGGGACGAGACCAGAGCCCATTCCCCGGTAATTTGACTGGATCAAAGACACCATCATGCCGTCTTTGTCGGTGACGGTCAGATAAGTCGTGTCGCCGTCTCCGAGTTTTGCGTCGGCTTGCGCATATCCGGGCACCGGCGGCGCCATCGCTTGATTGAGATCAATCACTTCACCCCGCGCCGCATTATAGCCCGGGCGAATGAAAACGTTTGGATCAATGCCGCTAAAGGCCGGGTCAGCATAACCCGCGGCGCGGTCTGCGAAAGCAAGGCGTTTGGCTTCAATCTGCGCCATCAGACTGTCCGCCGAGCCAAAGCCCATTTCGCGTAAGTCAAACCGCTCCAGCATTTCCAGCATTTGCAAGGCCGCGACTCCTTGCGTGTTCGGTCCGAGCTCGCACAGCTTGACCAGATCGCGATATTCAACGCAAACCGGCTCAACCCATGCGCCGTCATGTGCGGCAAAATCCTCGTAGCGTAAATAGCCGCCGATGCGCTCAAAATATGCACCCATCGTTCGCGCAATCTCACCGGTATAGAATTCGTCCGGACCCACCGCTCCTATCCGTTCCAGCGTGTCGGCGAGATCCGGATTGCGAAACAGAGACCCTTCGACTGGGCTCGGTGAAAAGAAAGTGGCTTTGGCATTGTCATACTCTTCGAGCATGCCGCTTTCGGCAGCGGGTTCAAAGCGACGAGGGCCGAACTGCCAATAATAAGCGATCACTTCTGGGATCGGCGCGCCCTCGCGCGCATAGCGCACAGCCGGGTCCATCAGCGTGCTCAGAGGCAGGGTCCCGAACCGCTCATGCAGTGCGCCCCAAGCTTCGACGGTCCCTGGCACCGTCACAGGCGCAGCGCCATAAGGAGGGATTTCCTCACCGTCCATAAAGGCATCAGCTTTGGCTTGCATATCGGCCAGCGTGGCGCCCATCGGCGATTTACCGGACCCGTTATAGCCAAACAATTGCTTGGTCTTTGGGTCCCAGACAATGGCATACAAATCCCCGCCAATCCCATTCCCTGTTGGCTCGACCAATCCCAGCATGGCATTCGCCGCAATCGCCGCGTCCATCGCTGACCCACCTTGTTTCATAATGTCGAGTGCGGTCTGCGTCGCGAGCGGGTGCGCAGTGGCTGCGGCAGCATTTGGCGCAACGACCGAAGAGCGTGTTCCGAAGTCACGCCCGGACGGCATGCGATCGCCAGGACCGATGACCGGTGTCTCTGGCGCCGTTTCGACCAGCTCGCTGAGATCTGGTTTCAATGACGGTGCTGAGGCGATTTCGCTCTCAACACTGGCGCATGCGGCAAGCCCAATGGAAAGGCTGGTCGCCCAGATGAGTCTCTTCAGCATGTCTTCTCCCGCTCCGATTTCTTGCGTCAGAGCTTAGCGCAGATCGCCATCTTGGCCAGTCCCGCTCACAGTCTCTACTCCGAGCGCGCGCAAAGCCCGGCGCATAGGCTTAAATAAGGCCCTCAAGCATAACTGAGCACTTCATACTCAATGCCATCATGGTCGTGAAAGTAAAACCGGCGACCGGGCTCATAAGTCTGATGGCTATGCGTCTTAAGTCCGTATTCGCGAATGCGTTTTTCGGTTGCCAAGAGATCATCGACTAAAATACCCAAATGATTGACCGCGCCGACGAGGCGATAATTCTGATCTCGCTCGAGCGCGCGCGGCGCCCCGACACGATAAAGCGCAACGTAATCATCCTCGTTGCCAACATGGACAGAGCGACCATTGTGGATCGAGTCGCCGGCCCAACGAATTCTCCAGTCAAATAGATCACAGAGCATTTCAGCGGTTTTGTCCGGATCTGTGACGGTAAGATTGACGTGTTCAAGCATGGCTTTTGACATCACTGTCTCCTCAATTTGATTGTTCGAAGCGCTTGATGTAATTGCTCAACCTAACTTGAGGTCAAGGTATAGTTTGGGGAATTTTCTGAATGGTCATGAAGCGCGGCCTTTCAATTGGTGATCTAGCAGCGCGGACGGGGCTTTCTGTCTCAGCCATCCGGTTCTATGAAGAAAAGGGTCTGCTTCAGTCAGAACGCAATGCGGGCAATCAGCGGCGCTATATTGGCTCTGACATTCGTCGCTTGTCTTTTATTCTTATCGCGCAGCAAATCGGGCTCACCATCGAACAAATTAAAGATGTTATGGCGAGCTTGCCCGATGGTCGCACGCCGACAAAGTCTGATTGGAGCAAGATCAGTCGCAGCTTCCGCAACACGCTCAATGAACGCATTGCGATGATGGAACGGATGCGAGACCGCCTCGATGGCTGTATTGGATGCGGCTGCCTGTCTTTGAAAGCCTGCACCCTCTACAATCCAGATGATCGGGCCTATCGCCTGGGCGTCGGTCCGCGCTATGTGATCAGCGATCAACGCGAATGATATCGCGCTTGGATCGCCGCCCACATCGCCCGCAAACCACAGGCTGCGCCACCCGCAGGACGACCATATTTGCCCTCCCGCCAGGCCCATACATCAAGGTGCACCCACGATTTTGCATCGACGAAATGCTGTAAGAACATTGCCGCCGTAATTGACCCGGCCATTCCGCCAGAGGCACTGTTGACCAAATCCGCGATCGGACTTTTCAGCATCGATTTGTATGGCGGCCAGAGCGGCATCCGCCAGGCTGGATCGCCGGAGGCGATGGACCCGTCAGCGATTTGGTCTGCCAGCGCCTCATCATCGGTATAGTATGGCGCAAGATCGGGGCCAAGCGCGACCCGGGCTGCCCCGGTTAAAGTCGCAAAATCGACAATCAAATCAGGATCTTCCTCGCTGGCACGGGTTAAGGCATCACCGAGGATCAACCGGCCTTCGGCGTCGGTATTGTCGATCTCAACGCTTAGCCCTTTGCGGCTAGACAGGACATCGCCCGGACGAAAGGCCTCCCCCGCAATCGCGTTTTCGACGGCCGGAACATAGAGCTTTAAGTGTACGGGTAGGTCCGCGCCCATGACCAATTCGGCCAGCGCAATCGCATGTGCCGCCCCGCCCATATCCTTTTTCATCAAGCGCATATAATTGCCGGTTTTTAAATTCAGCCCGCCGGTGTCAAAGGCGACGCCTTTGCCAACAATCGCCAGCTTGGGGTGGCTTTCATCACCCCAGCTGAGCGTCATGAGGCGGGGCGCCTGGGGTCCGGCACGTCCGACGGCATGAACCATCGGATAATTCTGCTCGAGCAAAGCGTCCCCGATGACCGTTTCGAGCGTCGCGCCATAGCGTTCAGCGAGGTCGCTTATGGTGGCTTGCATATCGGGCGGGCCCATATCTTCCGCCGGCGTATTGACCAAATCCCGCAACCGATCAATCGCGACGGCTTCGCGGATCATCGCGGTGCCCGCCGCGTCTTCGCCGACAACCAATTGCGGTTTTTTCGATGTGTCCGACAAATAGCGCTCAAACCGATAGGCGCCATCTGCCCAACCGGCGGCAAGGTGAGCCATTTCACAGTCCGCACGACGCGCGATACGGTAGGAGCGAGTAGGCAGTTTCGCCGATAAGGCGGCGAGCGCGAGCGCATCCTCCTCCGGCCCGAGGCCAAAAAGAACCGCTTCAACCGCGCCATCATCCGTCGCTGAAATCACCATCTGACCCTTGCTGGCTTTGAAGTCTTGGGCTTTCGCCTGCGCCCGCAGACGCGGTGGGAGCTCTTGAGGGTCTTCGGCCCATTCGTCTAGCCGGAACAAAAAGATGTCGGCTGGGTCGGAAGCATTTGGAACGAGCGCGGCGTGCTGAGGCATGTAAATTTCCATTAAAGTTAACCGCAGAGCGGATGATGTTAACCATCTCTTGACCAGCTCTCTGGCATGGTTGCCGCTCTTACAGCCTCGGAGCCCGCAAAATGTCCAGAGCAAAGACTGCCAAATTTGCCCTACCGTTGGTCGCGATCCTTTCTACGGTCGCTTGCGCTAGCGCAGACAAAGCAACAGAGCTGACCCCAGAAGAGCAGGCATATCAGGACGCAATTGCGCAGGCGCTGGAACCGGCGACCGCTGAAGAAATCGCTCAAGCCGAACGCTCGGACCCGATTACGCGGGCGAATTTCTGGTCGACGGAATACCAAAAGGACTCTGGCAATCTTGAAGTGACAGTCAAATTCATGAGCGCCCTGCGCGGGATTGGCAGTCATGAGCGGATCCAAGAATTGGCC
>JBCCXW010000221.1:0-4884 GCA_039191105.1 Pseudomonadota bacterium | reverse complement strand
TTGCCTCGGTTTGAGTCGCTGCGCTATTCGGCTGTGCACGGTCGCCAAGGGCCCAATCTCGACCACCCCATCGTGTGGCGGTACGAGCGTGCGGGGTTGCCAGTTCTCGTGGTCCGCGAAACCCATGGATGGCGCCGCATCCGAGACCCGGACGGAGACGAGGTTTGGATGCAAGCCCGCATGCTATCTGAAAGCCGCACCGTCATGATCACGCGCGATAGCCAGCTCAAGCGCGCCCCGGACGCGGCGGCGCGTCCCAAAGCCCATCTTAAAGAAGGTCTCGTGGCAGAGCTGATCGCTTGCAGCGATGGCTGGTGCGAAATCGAGGTCGACCGCCGTTCAGGCTGGCTGCCCAAAGCGCGGCTTTGGGGCACCGAGGTCGACACAGCCGGCCTGTAAAGCGGCAAAGCTTGCGGCGCGGCCAGCAAGCGTTTATGGCCGGGCAACGCTGTTCGCGCGAAATACGAGAAAACAACAAAGCGAGGCCAGTTCCATGAAGGGACCTCACGAGTACCACACCCCCCAATCCTCTTATAGCAAAGACGACTTGCTAAAGTCGGGCGCTGGGGAATTGTTTGGGCCTGGCAATGCGCAGCTGCCGATTCCGCCAATGCTGATGATGGACCGGATCACCGAAATTTCAGAAGACGGCGGCGCTTTCGGCAAAGGTCATGTAGTGGGCGAGTTCGATATCGACCCCGGGCTTTGGTTCTTTGAGTGTCACTTCCCGGGAGATCCTGTCATGCCGGGCTGTCTTGGGCTCGATGCCATGTGGCAGGCGGTTGGCTATTGGCTTGGCTGGTCTGGATCATACGGCAAGGGCCGCGCCCTCGGCGTCGGCGAAGTGCGGTTCACCGGTGAAATCACGCAGACGACCAAACTGGTGCGTTACGAAATCGATATGAAACGGGTGCGCCGTGGCCGCTTGATTCTCGGGATTGCCGATGGCCGCGTTTATGCGGACGGCGAACAAATCTACACGGCCAAGGATATGCGCGTCGGTCTGGTCGATAAATCCGGTGCTTAGACAGACCGCTTAAGGCACGTAAACGGTGTAAACCACCTCAACCTGAAAATCGAAGGTGCCGAGCGATAGGTCATAGCCGGTCAAATTGGCTGCGGAAATCGCGTACTCTGCATCAAATCGAACCGATTGATCAGCGATCGAGCCAGGTGCAGCAGCGGTCCGCCGGTTGCCGGTAAAAACATTTTGCGCAAAACGAAGATCCCAAAGGCGCAGGCTCGGCGCGATCCCGGCAAGCGCTCCGCCTGAGTGCGGCGCTTGCGCGCTTGACCCGAAAGCGATGCCATCGTCGCCAGAAACGGTGACCGAAAGTTGCAAGCGCGTAATTAAGAGCAGCACAAATTCGGTAAAGCTGCTCGGCGAAAAGGCCTGTGCATCAATCGCAAAAGGAACGTTCGAAGCGACATAGAAACTCGAAGACTGGCGCACGGCGTCGACGCGCGCATTGGACAGGCTTTGCATGCCAAACGCTGTGAACGCATCCGCGCCACTGACCAAACCATCGCCATTGGTGTCCGTATTGATGTCCCCGCGATCGGTGTCTGTGAGGACGAAAGGCATGCCACCCGTGGCGCTAGCCAGGCCGTCTTGTGTTGCCACCAAAGTGCCTGTGACAACGGTGTGGACATCGCTTGCAATCAGGTCCGTATCACCGGACGCTGCGGCCGACGTGCGGGTGCCGGTGTCAAGAATCATGTCGGAAACGATGGGCGCATTGCCATCCGGCGCAGCGGCCCAAACAATCACCAAACCTTCGCGCTCGAAATGCGGTCGGTCGACCATGTCAGCTTGCGCTGGATGGGTCGCAAGCACTAGGCCTGCCAGCATCCCCGCCGGGATGGCTTTTGATCTAAACGTCCGCCTCACAGAACAGCGCCGTAAGGGCTTGGAGCTAAAATCTCATTAAACAGAGGATGGATGTGACGCTGGCCCGTGCTTCAGGATGGCACTGTTCGCAGCCACAGCGCGCGCGGGCCCACACCCGACCAAGTCAGCGCGATGGAGATGGCTTGGGTTTGCACCGGGCCGGGGCGCACCGCTGTTTTCTCCGTCTGCTCAAAGACCACGGTCGAGCGGATGTGCGTGGCCGCTCGGCGCACAGATGCATTCGCGCCATGACCTAAAACAGTGACCTGGACCTGGCGGGCCTCCGCCGGATCGGCGGCCTCCAACACAAATCCGCAATTGCTGGCAATTTGCAGAGTCAGCGTCTGGACGGCGCCTGGCGGCAAAGAGCGAACTGGCACAAGCGCACCGCCACCGACAATCATCTCGGGGGCGCCCGCAGGCGCGCCGGTCAGCTGAATCTCATCGCCCTCGCCCATCAGGATCCCATTTTGCCAAACGAGGATATGCGGGGCTTGAACAAAGTGCAGGGTCTGGCGCGGGCCGGCGATGGCTGACATTTGAAGGAAAGCCAGCCCCATCGCAGCGAGCCCCCATCGAACCATGCGCACAGATTGCCTCCCAATCTTCTATTCTCAAATCCAACTCGCGGGCCGCGCTGCACATTCCATACCGAAATGATCATCGATGAGACTTAGCTCTTGCTTGACGCGCCCGTCGCGCCCGAATAGCCCTCTGCTGAAAAGACAGGATCAGCAGGGAGCCCAAATCATGGCCGACTATGGAGACATGCCCGCGGGCAATTTGATGGCGGGCAAGCGCGGCATCATCATGGGGGTGGCAAACAAAAACTCCATCGCTTGGGGGATTGCCCAACAGCTCGCTGCGCAGGGCGCGGAAATTTGCTTCACTTATCAAGGCGAGGCGCTCGAGCGGCGCGTACGGCCACTCGTGGAAAGCATCGACATGGATTTTATGGTGCCCGCCGATGTGACCGATGATACCAGTATGGATGCGGCATTTGCTGCAGTGAAAGACAAATGGGGCAGCATCGATTTCCTCGTGCATTCGATCGCGTTTGCGGGCAAAGAAGAGCTTCAAGGCTCTATGGTTGCGAACACATCCCGCGAAGGGTTTCGCCGCGCCATGGACATCTCGGTTTACAGTTTCATCGATGCCGCGCGGCGCGGGTCCGACCTTATGCCAAATGGCGGCGCGATGATCTGTTTGACGTACCTGGGCTCAGAGCGAACGGTGCCCAGCTATAATGTCATGGGGGTTGCAAAAGCAGCTTTGGAAGCGTCCACCCGATATGCGGCGCGCGACCTCGGCAAGCAGGGGATTCGCGTGAACGCGATTTCTGCAGGCGCTATGCGGACACTATCGCTGGCCGGCATTCGAGGCGGCAAATCTCTAATGGGAACCGGCAAAGATTGGTCCTTGCTGAAAGAGGATACCCGGATGGAAGGTGTTGCAGGGTGCGCGCTATACTTGCTCTCTCCGCTCGGACATTCGATTGCGGGTGAGGTCTTACATGTTGATGCTGGCTTCCACGCGGTCGGCGTCCCGGAGCTGCCAGAAGGGGATTAAATGACAACGAAACTCTTTATCTGGGTCGGTCATCCTGGAGAGACATCGCTCAGTCATGGTTTGGCCGATGCCTATCAGCGCGGCGCTGAGGCCCAGGGCGCTGAGATTCGGCGAATGAACTTACATGACATGCGCTTCGATCCGGACCTTACGCACGGCTATCGCCAACGCAAAGATCATGAGCCCTGTTTGACGGAGTTTATCGAGCATACAAAATGGGCGGAGCACCTGGCCTGGTTCCATCCGCTCTGGTGGGGCGGCATGCCGGGCAAGATGCAGGGTACGATCGACCGCGCCTTTCTGCCGGGGATCACGTTCCAATACCGCGAGAATAGCTCGCTTTGGGACAAGCTTTTGGAGGGGCGCACCGCAGATGTCGTGGTCACCGCCGATACGCCAGGCTGGTTCTTGAAATTCATGTATGGCAACGCGCACAAGCATCGCATCACCAAACAAGTGCTTGGTTTCACCGGGGTCAAAGTCACCCATTACGCCTATTTCGCGACGGCCAAGACCGCGTCCGAGGCCAAGATCAAAACCTGGGTCGATCGGGTCTATAATATCGGCGCAGATTCGGGCCGGCGATGAAAACCTCGCCCGAGACACATGTCCCGCTTGCCTCTGATTTCCCGCACTATGCGGAAGACGATATGCGGGCGAGAGCGATTGCTTTGCATCGCCAAATGACCTCGCGACGATCGGTTCGGGCATTTTCCAGCCGATCGGTGCCGCAAGACATTATCGAGCATTGTGTCCTGACGGCCGGCACCGCGCCAAGCGGTGCCAATCATCAACCTTGGTATTTTGCCTGCGTCGGGTCGATCGCGAAAAAGGCAGAGATCCGGGCGGCGGCTGAGTCAGAAGAGCGGGCCTTCTATGCTGGCCGTGCCGGTCAAGAATGGATCGATGCCCTTGCCCCGATCGGTACCGACGCCGACAAGCCCTATATGGAGATCGCCCCCTGGTTGATCTGCATCTTTGCACAGCGCCGCGGCGGCGTGCGCGATGGCGACGACAAGAAGAATTACTATATCCATGAAAGCGTCGGCATTGCGACGGGATTGCTGATTGCGGCCTGCCATAATGCGGGTCTTGCGACGCTTGTGCACACGCCCAATCCGATGAAATTTCTGAACGCGCTGTGTGGACGGCCAGAAACCGAGAAACCCTTTTTGATCCTCGTGGCGGGCTATCCCGCGCAAGACGCGCTGGTGCCAAAGCATGCTTTGGAAAAAAAACCGCTGGCTGAGATCGCAAGCTTTTTATGAGTTTTCAAAGCTCCGGTCGATCAAATCACACGCTCAGAGCGCAGGCGATTTAAAATCGGCGAAATCATTCGTCCGATCGCTTCATCGCTTGGTCTGACTTGCCCATAAGCCGGCAAGCCTTCATCGGCGATCACTAAGTCGGCCTCAAACATCGCC
>JBCCXW010000220.1:0-4896 GCA_039191105.1 Pseudomonadota bacterium | reverse complement strand
AGAAACGCCGCAATGGCCGCTTTGTAGTCGGGTTGTTTGATCATCTCATTCATCAAAGCATTGGCGTCTTCCACAGATGCGCCAATATCGCGGTGCCAGTCGAGATAGGTCTGTCGCTTCGATTGGTGCAGCGCTTCGGGCGAGACGCGAGCGATCAGGTCTCTGGCATAGGCGGTGGTCTCCGCCAGCAAGTCCTGCGGCGCGGCCAAGCGATGGATGAGGCCAATCGCGTGCGCTTCATCGGTCAGAAATTTGCGGCTTGAGAGAAGCAGCTCCATCGCCCTTGCGCCGCCAATCAAACGCGGCAGCAACCAGGACAACCCGTATTCCGCCGGCAAATTGAGCGGTCCGTGCGCGGTGGTGAGTTTGGCGCCGGGCACCGCAAAGCGAATGTCCGCATAGCATGCCAGCACAAGACCGGCCCCGGCAGCCGCCCCATTCACCGCTGCGATCACGGGCTTGGTCAGGGCGAAATGGTAGGAAAAGTCTTGCCGAAACGGCGCAAAGTCTGTGGTGCCGGGCGTTATCAGATCCGCTGGTGTGCCCGCATCATAGGCCCCTGCTTTTGAGTGGCCGTCCAGCGCTTTTGCATCGCCGCCGACGCAAAACCGGTCGCCGCTGCCGGTGACAATGACTGCCCGCACAGCGGGATCGCATTCGGCCTGATCCAAGAGGAAGCGATATTCCGTATGCATGCGACCGGTCCAAGCATTGCCGCGATGCGGGCGATGCAGGTGGATCGTCGCGATCTGGTCCGCCGTTTGGTAAGTGGTGGCTTTTAGGTCCATGGCATCTCTTTGCTGAGGTCTAAGTAGTTTGTCGAGCGGGTCTATTTTGCTGTGGCGCCGAACAGCGTGGATTGCAGCCGAACGATGGCGTCAGCGAGTTCGGTGCGCGTCATCGCGAAGACAATTTTATCGACCCAGAGTCCATCGGCCGTGCGCTCGAATTGTCGGAAAGTGGCTTCTTGAACGGGTCCAATCGCCGCGAGTTCCGTCAAGATATAGCGATTATGACGGTTCACTTGCCACTCAACGCGCTTGGCGCGCCAGTCGTATGCGCGTTGCAGCATTGCCAGTTGCCCTGCTTGATAGAGGTCTGGGCTGGCCAGTGCTGGCGGATGCCAGGCCAGAGCATTGCGCACCCGGCGATGCACTTTGTTGATTTCGTTAAACCCGGTCAGCCCGGCAAATGCATTGTCCGCTTTCCGAAACAGGACGAAGGTTGCCGCGTGTCCGCAAGCTTGTGCTTTCAATATGAAATCGAAATAGGTCTGGAGATTGGTTCCGCCGGGCAGAGCAGGCATCCATTTCCAAATCGCGCGCTCAACCTCGGCCGTAAAGACCAGCGCCCGGTGCTCTGCACGGATCGGCTCAAGGCGAAGCATCGGATTTTCAAGGCCCGCGGCGGAAAGATCCATATCATCGTCCTATCGGCTTGGACGGCTGAATTCTTATAACACAAAAACCCCGCCCTGGCCGCATCTAGAGCCGCATCAAGCTGGCGAGATTGTTCTTTTGCATATCTGAAGAGCCACCAACGATCGGCATGCCGAGCAAGTCGCGAACATGGCGTTCCATGTCATAGGCATCCGATAAGGCATAGGCGCCCATCACTTGCTGGCACGTCGTTGCGATCTCGACCGATGTGTCGGCAACAAAAAGTTTCGCCATGGATGTTTCGATGCTGCACGGCTGTCCGGTCTGCGCGAGATAGGCGCCATGATAGAGCATGTGCTTGGCGGCTTGCAGCTTGGTCCGCGCGGTCACGAGCTTATGGCGAATGGCTTGATGCTGGGCGATCGGTTTGCCGAATTGCTCGCGCTCTTGAGCATATTGCCAGGCTTCTTCGACCGCAGCGCGGGCAATGCCATAGGCGACGGCCGTGATCTCGATTTTCTCAACATCGAGGGCGCGGCCGGCCAGCAGGCTCCAGCCTTTGTTCCAATTCTCTGCACCGCCGACGATTGCCGATTTGGGCAAGCGGACATTGTCAAAATAGACGTCCATGGACTTGGTATAGCGCAGGTTTGAATGCTCAATCGCTTGCATCGATACGCCCGGCGCATCGGTCGGAATCAGCAAGAAAGTGAGGTTCTTATAGCGGTCTTCCGGCGGCCCGGATCGGGTCAGGCAGTAAATAAAATCGGACCAATCGGCACCGGTGCACCATCGTTTTGCGCCATTGACCACAATCTCGTCGCCGTCGATGGCGCTGCGCGTTTCAACACTTGCGAGGTCGCCGCCGACATTCGGTTCTGACAGGCCATAGCAGAGGAACATCTCACCCCGTGCAAGCCTTGGCAGGAATTCGGCCTTCTGTTCCTCTGATCCATTTTCTGAGAGGTTCATGCCGCCATAGAACGCGGCGTGAATGAATGGGCCAGCGAGGAAGGCGCCGGCTTGACAAAGCTCGTCAATGACCGCCGTCGCGCCGATAATGTCCTGGCCCATGCCACCATACTCTTCTGGGATGGTGAGCCCGATCAGCCCCATTTCAGCAATGCCTTTGAAGACGTCGCGCGGCCACGTCGATTGGCGGTCCCAGTCGCGGCGTTTCTCGCGCGGCGCATGCTCAGTGACATAGCGTTGCAACTGACGGCGAATTTCAGTGATGTGGTCAGGTTCGTCTGCGAAATAGCTCATGGCCTGTCCATAGGAAGGATGACGGCATCGCGAAAGCGGTCTCCCCGCGACAGTCTCAAGACGTCGTTTGCGCCGATTTGCACCAGCGCTACGCGCCGATCGCGTCCATTTCATATGGGACGGTCTGATAGACCTGATTGATCCAATTCCCAAACAAGAGATGCGCGTGGCTGCGCCATCTGTTTTGCGGCATCAGGGTCACGTCATCACCCGGGAAATAACCATGCGGCGGCTTGATCGGCTTCCCAGCCGCGACGTCGCGCTCATACTCTTCTTTCAGGGACGTGGAATCATATTCGATGTGATTAAAGCAATAGAGGCTGCGGGCGTTGGCATCTGAAAGCAAACAGGGTCCAGTAAAGTCGCTGTCCATCAGAATGTTGAGCCCAGGCGCTTTGTCGATATCATTGGCGCGGACCTCGGTCCAGCGCGAGACCGGAATCTGAAAATCATCGCTAAAGCCCGACAGATAAGGCGAGGTTGGGGCGAGATTACGGTGGCGGTAGACGCCGAACGCTTTTTCTCCGAGTTGATGCTTCGGCACGCCATGAAAATGATAGGCCGCCGCCATTGCGCCCCAGCAAATGAAGAAGTTTGAGTGAACGTGCGTTCGGGTCCAATCGAAAATCTGCGTCAGCTCATCCCAATAGGTGACGTCTTCAAAGGGCAGGGTTTCAATCGGTGCCCCGGTAATGATGAATCCATCAAACTTACGATGCTTCACCGCGTCCCAGTTCTGGTAAAAGCTGATCAAATGATCCTGACTGGTATTCTTCGGCGTATGCCCGCCGACCATGACCAACGTCATTTCAATCTGGAGCGGGCTCGCGCCGATCAAACGGGCGATCTGCGTCTCGGTGCGGATCTTATTCGGCATCAAATTGAGCAAGCCGATGTGTAGCGGACGAATATCCTGACGGATTGCATCGGAGTCCGACATTACGGCGACACCCTCGCGGATGAGCGTATCACGCGCCGGGAGTGCGTCTGGGATTTTGATCGGCATTGGCCTCTCCAGATTTTTCCATCGCTGTTCGGAAGGCGGAGAGGACAGGCAACTGTGATCGATCCGCGCGGCCTTTTAGCGACTTTTTTAACGTGGCTGCAAGCCGACCGGCCAAATCACCACGCCGCGTCTATAGGCGAGGCACGGGTGGAGGTCAATTCATGCGTAATGCGGCGCGATCCCTCATTGGCGGGCTTTAAGCACGACAATTGCACCCCGTAAGCAATCATCCCGTCTCTGATCATTTTTGAAAAAGACTGCTTAATCTCAAAAAAGCGCGCTCATTTTCGCGGTTGCGGAGCGCTGGCGGCAAAAATCGTGTGTTCTGGTCTCGCAGCGAACACTGCGTGACAACAAAAAGGAACTTGAACATGCGCCCTCCCAGAACACTTGCCGCACTGGTCTTTGGTTTAACCGCATTTGCGATCGCCCCGGCACAAGCGGATCCGAAGCCAGAAGCCGAAACCGTCAACATCACCATCGATCTCAAGGCCTCGGCTGCGGAGATTTATGACAGCATTCGGCGACAGGCGTGGGCGGCGTGTAAGCCCGATCAAGGCAGCCATCATATTGCTGCCCGCATGAATGCCCGCCGCAGCTGTCAAACGGCGATGATTGCCGACGTCGTTGAAGCGCTCGGATCCGCCGATGTCATTCGCCTCGCACAGGACCGCGGCATTCACATCAAAAGCTAATGTCTCAGCAACCTCTCAGAAATGCGCGCGGCAAATCCTGTCGCGCGCATTTGCGTCTCTGAACACTCGTGGATGCGAGCGTCGATGAGATGATCGATCTCACCGTATAACGGGCTTGCACACGGTTAAAGGTCTGCAGGCGCGCCGCCCAGCGCTCCCGCGTGAACGGGCCTCACTCCCCGGTGAGGTTCGGTGGGCGCTTCTCGCGAAAGGCGTCCACCGCTTCTTTGCGGTCGTCTAGATAATTTGAGACGCTCTCCCAACCAACGCTCGCATCCATAAGCTGGGCAGCGAGCGCTCTTAGCGGAATATTGGTTACGGTCTTCGTCCAGCGCACGGCCCATTTTGGATTGCTTTGTAATTTGGCGATCAGCTCTGCGACTTTCGCGTCGATTTGATCGGCGGGAACCGCATAATTAATCAGCCCGAGGGCCTGCGCCTCGGCCGCGCTGAGCAAGTCACCCGTCATCAGCAACTCCTTGGCTTTTGCAAACCCGATCAATTGTGGCCAGATCAGCGCGCCGCCATCGCCCGCGACCAAGCCGACTTT
>JBCCXW010000219.1:0-4898 GCA_039191105.1 Pseudomonadota bacterium | reverse complement strand
TCAGTGCTTGGGATCTGCCATTCTGGTTTGCCATAATAGCGGGTGGCGCGCTCGAATACGCTGCTCGCAGCGTGAGCTGAGCGACCTATGGTTGTGTTTGCAAGCGGATTTAAAGGGCTTTCCAGCGCTTGCATTGTGCCCTTTGCGAGGAGGCGCATTGGCGCCAAAGCGGCGCGGTTCATTTCAACCAGTGTATAGAGCATGCCAATGCGATCCCATCTTTGTTGCGGTGCAATATACGGGCATCGCTTAGTAATGCCAATCTAACTCCCGCATCAGGAGAGCCGAGCAGGGTAGGGCCCTTAAAAACCATCCCCAAAACAAGCGTTAGAAGGGTTAACCTATTGTGAAGCGTTTCGACGTCACGTGGACGATATGGACGATCTCGCTCATCCGCTTCCGCAATCTGACGCGTTTGAACGCACGGCGCATACGCTGGGGCTCAAGGCGCTGCGGGTGAACACGGAGGCGGGGACATGCTTGATCCAAACCCGGCGCTTGCCGCTGATTGGCGATGTGCACTTGGTGTCGCGCGGCCCCGTGGCACAGCATGCGGAGGATGCCGCAACCCTGTTCCAGGCCAGCCGGGCGGACCTTCATGGGCCAGTCATTTTGAACGCGCCGACGCAGATGACAATTGGCGGGATAAAAATCGCTGGCGGGGCCGAACTTGCAATATTGGATCTCCGCTCGCCGCGAGACATGCGCCAGAAAATGCAGGCAAAATGGCGCAATCAACTCAAGAAAGCAGAGCGTTCATCGCTGGTCGTGATCGACCAGCCCCTGGATGCGGAGCGCCACGGATGGTTTCTCGAGGCCGAAGCGGCGCAACAGAGGGACCGTCACTACCGCGCGCATCCGACCAGCTTCCTGCTGGCATTTGCGCAGGCCAATAAAGGTCAAGCCCGGCTCTATACAGCGCTGCATGAAGGCCGGTCCGTAGCGGGTATGTTGATCCTGAAACATGGCCGCATGGCGACTTACCAAGCGGGGGTCATCTTTCCTGAAGGACGCGCCCATTGCGCGCACAATCTGCTATTGTGGACGGTTATGAGCGATTTTCAGGCGCGGCGCGTTCTGCATCTTGATCTTGGTCGCTGCGATCTCGGCGCCGGATTGCGACGGTTCAAATTGGGCAGCGGGGCGCGCGTCGAAACCTTGCCTGGCAGTTTTCTGTTCTATCGGCCGTTCCGGCGTGCTTGGTTTCAGCGGCGAGACACGGCGCGCCCTCATCTTGCTGAAAGTTAAGGTTGGATTTTCTTTAAATTCGTCACGAACTTACGCGACAAAGACAGTCTTTTACCAGTATATCGTGCTTAGACCGGCTTGCGATCTGAGGGGAACCGCTTAAGCGCGCTGGCATGACGTTTCAAAAATCAAATCCGGGATCAACCGTGCCATCGCCGATCTTTGAAGTTGGCAATTTCGCTTTGCAGGCGCATCGCACATGCGCGCAGGCGCGGCAGCATTTCGGGCTCTCACAGCGCGAGATCGAACTCGTGATGTCGGTCGGCGCCGGCTATACCAAGCGCCAGATCGCCCACAATATGGGGGTCACACTGACCACAGTCGATACGTTTCGCCGCCGGGCTTACACAAAGCTTGGCGTCAAAAGTGGCTCGGCGGCGGTCGCCATCATTGCCGCCTTTCTGGCGGGCACCGAGGTGCAGGCGCGCGTCTTGGAAGATGTTTGCTAACTCAGCACCGTGCTCAGGCAATCGGCCATATAGTCTGGCGTCGCATCATTGAGTGCGAAAAAGGTTTTGAGCTTCCAATCGGCGTCCATCACATAGATCAGATAGGAATGGTCATAGGTATACCCGGCCAGGCTGTCCGGTTCTTCAATGCGTTCATAATAGACATTAAACGCATCTGCAGCCGCAGCCACCGCCTCAGGCGTTCCCGTTAAGCCGACCAGCTTTTCCGGGAAGGCCTCCAAACTCACATAATTTGCCAGCGCCTCCGGCGTGTCCCGCTCGTGATCGACGCTGATAAATAGCGTGTTGGGGGGCTCGATCGTACTTGGCAGTTTGGCATAGGCCTGCTTCAGCGCGGGCAGAACGACCGGGCACATATTGGTGCAAAAGGTAAAGCCAAAAAACACCACAGTCGGGGCGCCTTTATAAGTCGCCTCGGTCACCGACTCGCCGGTATGGGTGATCAGGTCGATCGGGCCGCCAATCGAGTCATAGGCGCGCGTCAAGCAACCGGCTTGCGCGCCGCCGGCGGTCGGCGCCGGCGCGCTCGGCTGACAGGCCGCAAGCGCGAGACCGGAACAGATGAGGGCGGCGGTCGTTAAGATCTTCATAGCGCTGATATGCGCAGATCTGCCGAGTATGATAAAGGGCCGAGACGCCGCACGTGAGGGATTTTTTGAGGTGACTGATGTAACTGCGAAACGCACCGGTCTTGATGAGGCGCTGGTCAGCCTCTTGCCAGAGGGCTTGTCAAACGTTCGAGCGGTGCAAGGGCGAACACGGCTCGCAACGCTGATGACGCTGCGCTGGTTGGCGGTGGCGGGTCAGACGATGGCGGTTTTGTTCGTCTATTTTGGACTCGGGTTCAACCTGCCTTTATCCTTATGCTTGGCGGTGATCGCAGCTTCGGCTTGGTTGAATGTGTTTTTATCCTTCGTCGCGGTTGGTCCGCAGCTGCTGCGCGGTTGGGAAGCCGCGGTGCAAATTGGCCTAGATGTGGTTCAGCTGGCGCTGCTCATCGGTCTGACAGGCGGCCTGTCAAACCCATTTTTGCTCTTCTTAATCGCGCCAGTGACGATTGCTGCCTCCAGTCTCCGCGGGCGATACACGGCCCTGATTTCGCTCCTCGCCATTGGCTTAGCGGCCGTCATGCCGATATTTGCCTATGAGCTGCCATGGCGAGAAGGAGAGGCCTTGACCTTCCCGTGGTTGTTTGAGGTCGGACATTTCGCCGCGCTGTGCATTGGGATTATCTTCTTCGCGCTCTCAGCCCAGCGGGTCAATGAAGATGGCGCCAAAATGGTGCGGGCCTTGGATGCGGCTGCAGTCGTGATGACGCGCGAGCAAGGCTTGTCGGCCCTTGGCGCAATGTCTGCGATGACCGCGCACGAGCTTGGCACGCCGCTGGCGACGATCCACTTGGTCGCAAAAGAGCTCCTCACCGAGCTGCCAGAAAGCAGCCAGCACCGCGAAGATGCAAGCCTCTTAGTGGAACAGGCTGAACGTTGCCGGGGCATTTTACAGCGTCTCGGCCGGGCGCGCGAGGCGAGCGATATTGTCCATGCCAGGATGCCTTTAAGCGCGCTGGTGGAAGAAGCTGCCGCGCCGCATAAAGGCCTCGGTGTCGCAGTGCAGGTGACGTATGAAGCGGGCGAAGGCGGCGAAGAAAAAGTCCCTGTCATACGCCGCAGCCCCGAGATTTTGCACGCCCTCGGCGCGTTTATCGAAAATGCTGTCAGTTTCGCCGACTCCGAAGTCCGAGTCATGGCCAATTGGACCGATCAGCAATTCGTCGTCACCATTCGCGATGATGGCCCCGGCTTCTCTGCCGAA
The DNA here is from genome assembly GCA_039191105.1 of Pseudomonadota bacterium. Taxonomy (GTDB): domain Bacteria; phylum Pseudomonadota; class Alphaproteobacteria; order Caulobacterales; family Hyphomonadaceae; genus Henriciella. The sequence goes on along the minus strand of JBCCXW010000219.1, from coordinate 1,368 downwards.
GTGATGCCGAAGCTTGGCGAGCCTTATGTGTCACAGCGCGGAGATGCTCAATTGGGTGGCGGCGATATGGGACTTGGCTTCTTTATTGCAAAAACATTGATTGAACGCACCGGCGGTCGTGTTGCGACACGCAACCGCGCGGCACCACGCCACGGGGCCATCGTACAGGCGGTATGGCCAAGAACAGAATTGCAGCCTTTGGACAATACGGAAAACAACCTAGATTAGGCGCTGAAGGAGCAAAATATGGAATCTCCAGTCACAGTCAAATTGCATGAAAGCCTGAAAACGGTCGAGGATCGCACCTGTTTGGTGCTCGATGATGATGGCCCGTTTTTACAGCGGCTTGCTCGAGCACTGACGCAGCGTGGCTTTTTGGTCTCAGCGACATCGAAAGTCAGTGAAGCGCGCGACATCGCGCGGCTCAATCCTCCGGCTTTTGCGGTCTTGGATCTGCGCCTCGAAGACGGTTCGGGTCTGGATGTGGTCGAAGTGTTGCATCGCTATCGCCCGGAGGCCCGTGCGGTGATCCTGACCGGCTACGGCGCCATTGCCACGGCGGTCGCGGCGGTCAAAGCCGGTGCGGTCGATTATCTCGCCAAGCCTGCCGATGTCGAAGATATTGTCCGAGCGTTGGTCAATTCGGGCGATGGTCTGCCGGAACCCCCGGAAAATCCGATGTCGGCCGACCGGGTGCGTTGGGAGCACATTCAACGCGTCTATGAGCTTTGCGGACACAATGTATCGGAAACCGCACGCCGGCTGAATATGCATCGCCGCACGCTGCAACGGATCCTCGCCAAGCGCGCGCCACGTTAACTCTAGACCCCGATCCGAACTCCTTTTAGGTTCCTCAATGATGAGGAAGGATCGGGCCGTTTTGACCAGTGCGTGGGTGGGGTGTCGCAACGACGGTCCATTACAGACGCCTATTTTCTCTCAAGCCTGGCGCGATCTATATGCGCCACTGGTCGCGTCGGCATGAGCTGTGACCCTCCGTCGACCCTGGGGGCGTGTCTGGGTACGCTGAATGGTGTACGACATGGCTTTTTTGGGCGCCGAGGCGGGGTCTCGACGGGGCTTTATGAGAGCCTGAATATCGGCCAAGGCTCAGATGATGAGGCCCAGTCCATCCGCGACAATCGCGAACGGATCCGCGTCGCAATGGGGGCCGAAACGCTCTTATCCTGTTTCCAAGTGCACAGCGCGACCGCAATTAAAGTCACGGAAGCCTGGCACACGCGGCCGCGCGCCGATGCTATGGTGACCAGCGTGCCAGGTCTTGCGCTATGCATCTTGTCTGCCGATTGCGTGCCAATCCTATTGGCCGATGCCGAGGCGCGCGTGATCGGCGCCGCGCATGCGGGC
>JBCCXW010000218.1:0-4911 GCA_039191105.1 Pseudomonadota bacterium | reverse complement strand
GACCGCCTTACGCGCGCGGCAAAATAATCGTAGACTGCCGCGCATGACGCCGACAGATGAGTTTTTCACCGCCGCCAAAGCGCTCCTTGGAGAGCATGGCTGGCGTATGGATCAAGACAGTCTTGAGACTGTGTCCACGCCTTGGCGTGGGACTTATCAGGGCCATACACCTTTCCTGGCATTACCGGACTCGACGCAAGCGGTGGCCGATTTGGTCAAACTCTGCGCCGCTCATCGCGTCGCGATTACGCCGCAAGGCGGTAATACCGGCCTTGTCGATGCTGGCACGCCGCATGGTGAGATCACGCTATCGCTCAGACGCATGCAAAAGGTCCGCGCCATCGATCCGTTCAACAACTCCTTGACCATTGAGGCCGGCGCACCGCTGGTCTCGGCTCAAACAGAAGCCGATAAGGCCAACCGGCTATTTCCGCTTTCGCTGGGGTCGGAGGGCACCGCTACGATTGGCGGTCTGATTTCCACCAATGCCGGCGGCGTCGCCGTGTTACGCTATGGGATGATGCGCGATTTGTTGCTGGGGCTCGAAGTGGTTTTGCCGACGGGCGAAATCTGGGATGGCCTGTCGGGTTTGCGAAAGAACAATACCGGATATGACCTGAAGCATCTATTCGCGGGCGCCGAAGGTACATTGGGGATCATCACGGCGGCGACCTTGAAACTGTTCCCGAAAGTTGCGCGCGCGTCGGCATGGATCAGCTGTAAGACAGCCGAAGACGTAGTCAGCCTGCTGGCATTTGTGCGCGATCATGCCGGCGACACGGTGACCAGCTTCGAGATCATTCCGGCCAACGCAATCACCATGGTGCAGTCGGAAATGCCGATGGTCCGCGATCCCAACCCGTCCGAGCTTTCGTGGCGTGTGCTATGCGAAATCTCTATGGCGCGTGAAGCGCATGCGCGCGAGGTGATGGAGACGGCGCTCGCCGCGGCCTATGAAGCCGGTCTTGCCGAAGACGCTCTAATCTCAGAATCGCTGTCACAAGCCCAGGATTTTTGGACCATACGTGAGAGCATCCCCCTTTCGAAACGCGCTTATGGGACGGCGATCAACCATGATGTGTCTGTTCCAGTGTCGCAAATTCCGGCATTTTTAGACGCTACCCAAGCTGCCATACGAGAGCTCTCACCGGGCGCGGAGATTATTGCATTTGGTCATGTCGGCGATGGCAATCTTCATTATTCAGCGTGCGAGCCAAAGGAACACGCGCCCCCGATCCTGAGCAACCAAGCCGGACAGATTACTGAAATCGTCCACCGCAATGCCATGGCGTTTGGCGGCTCAATCAGCGCCGAGCACGGGGTTGGGCGCCTGAAACGAGATGAGCTTGAACACTTGCGACCCGTGGCGGCGACGCAAACGATGAAAGCGATCAAACGCGCGCTCGATCCCGATGGGATCATGAATCCAAATCGCGTCGTGCGATCCGACTAAACAATCGCGCGGCGGGCGTGCTTGGGAGGACCGATCATGTGTGGACGTTTCTTTCGCCATGGCGTGAGCTGGGAGGAATACAGCACCTATTTGGATCTGTTTGAATATGCTGGCATTGACCCGCCAGAACCGGCTTACAATATTGCGCCGACGCAAATCGCTCCGATTGTTCGGATCGCTATGGAAGACGAAAATGTGCCAGCTGGCGCGCGCCATTTGGCCCCGGCCGCATGGGGTTTGGTGCCTAGTTGGTGGCGCAAGCCTCTGAAAGAGAAAACCTTCTCCACCTTCAATGCTCAGTCTGAAACAGTCGCCACATCGAATACATATCGAGGCAGTTTCCGGCACAAACGCTGCCTCGTCCCAGCCAGCGGGTTTTATGCCTGGACGGGACCAAAAGGCCGCAAAACCCCGTTTGCGGTGGCCCTGCGCAATCGACGCTGGTTTTGCTTTGCAGGCCTCTGGGATCGCGCCACGATTGACGGATCTCAGATCGATACATTTACGATCCTAACCACTACCCCGAATGACTTAATGGCAGGCCTGCATACCCGAATGCCGGTTATTCTGGAGCCTGGCGATTATCAACGCTGGCTCAACGCGTCGCACCAAGACGTGGCCGATCTGTTAGAGCCATTTGCCAGCGATGCTATGCACGCTTGGCCGGTGGGCCCAGCGGTTGGAAATGTCCGCCATCAGGGTCGCGAGCTGATCGATGAAGCCTAACTTTTGAGGGCCGAAATCAGGACATCGCAGACTTTGTGGACTTGAGCTTCCGATAGATAAGGATGCATTGGCAGGCTCAGCGCATCCTGTGCGGCGGCCTCGCAAACCGGCAACGTCCCGGCCTCCGCCAAGTGCGCGAAAGCCGGCATTTGGTGGATTGCCGTATCGTAGTATATCCCGCTTGGGACACCGGCGTCGGAGAGTTTAGCGCGAACCTTGTCGCGATTGGGCACGCGCACGGTATATAGCCCATAGCCATTTTCCTGCCCGGCAAGTGCGACTTGCCGCGCGACCACGCCCTCAAACCGCTCATTGTAGATCTTGGCGGCAGCAATCCGGCGCGCTCGTTCCGCTTCGAACAGGCTCAATTTCTCCAGGACAACCGCACACTGGATGGAATCGCATCGCCCGTTAATGCCCACTCGGATGGACTCTTTCCGGTTGTCCCCCGTTCCGTGCCAACGAATTGAGCGCATGCGTTCGGCGAAGTCTTTATCCTGGCATAAAATCGCGCCGCCATCACCATACCCGCCCAAAGACTTGGTTGGATAAAAGCTGGTCGCGGTAATCTCAGCAATATTGCCAACCCACTTGCCGTCATGCTTTCCGCCAAAGGCCTGGGCGCCATCGGCGATGATGCGCAATCCATGCGCATCGGCGACCGCTTGGATCGCCGAATAATCGGCGGGTAGACCATATAAATCGACCGGCATGACCGCGCGCGGTGCGAGCCGCCCCTCCGTCTTCACCGCATCGATTTTCAGTGCCAAATCAGCCGGATCCATGTTGAACGTCTGAGGGTCGATATCGACAATGACGGGATATCCGCCAGACAGCAAAACCGCATTGGCGGTCGCGTTGTAAGTGAAGCCGGGGATAAAAACCGCATCCCCTTCCGCGATGCCCATCGCCAAGAGCGGCATCACCAAAGCCTGCGTGCCCGATCCGACGGCAACGACATCCGCGGCGCCTGTAAACGCCGCCAGCTTTTCCTCACACTCTGTCACTTCGGGTCCACCGATAAACCGACCATGATCCAAAATATCGATCCAACGCTGCTCAAGCGCAGGACGAATTTGCGCTTGTTGTGACTTCAGATCGAACAGTTGAATCGGTGCATCAGCGGGAAGTTCAATCAAATCGGATACAAGCGGATCGGAATAGGCCATCGGTTAGGCTCCTATTGTGTGTAAGACTGATAGCTCTGCTTGTTCAGCCATATGAACTGCGCGCGCGGCTTCGCGCCCTGGAATGACACATGCGCGACGCCCCAGCGCAGAATCGAAAAACGCTTGATCCGCAGCGCCAAGCGGATCGGGAACGAGGTCAGACACATCCGCACGCACCGCAAAGGTTGTTGTATTCTCAACTTGCCGCGTCAGGAAGTTAATTGCGATCGTGCCGGACGGATAGGTCAGAACCATGCGCCGGTCGCGCTCTGTGTGACAACGGCTGGCCGTCAATTCCGCGGAACCGATGACGAAATTGAGCCGCGCCGTGGCTTCATCAACGAACCGTGTATGCGCGCTTTTGCCGGTGGCCTCTACGGTCAGCGCCGCACCCATCAGTTTCCCGACCATGTCGAGGTCATGGATCATTAAATCCCAGATCACCGAAACATCGCCGGCACGTCCATCTGGCGCCGGTGGCCCCATGCGCCAGGACTCAATCCGGGTCGGCGTTTCCGAGATATCGAACAATCCCATCGCATCAAGGACAAAGCGTTCCTGATGCCCTACCTGGAGCACCAAATTACGCGCCTCAGCCGCTTCTGAAAGAGCGTCCGCAGCCGCACCGGTCAAGGCCAAGGGTTTCTCCACCATTACATGACATCCGGCAGTCAAAGCCGCGCGGACAACCAGTTCATGAAAGCTCGCTGGGCAAGCAATTATGACCGCCTCGCACGCCGCCAGCAATTCAGCTTGCGACTCAAAAGCGCGCACACTGTGCGCCTGCGCCAGCGCTTCGCACCGTGTCTGGTCGGGATCAAACACACCAACAAAGTCTGTGACCGCCGCACCCGCGATTTTGGCGGCATGATAGCCCCCGAAAACCCCCGCGCCGATCAGTCCGGTGTTCAGACTCGCCATGTGCAATACTCCACGCTCCACGCGCTCCATCGCATTTTGCGACTGTTTTGTGCAACATCTCTTATCGGTTGATTCCATCAAAACCCATTGCGGTTTCTTTCAATCGACCTCTTTGCTTCCCATGCGGCAGCGCCCGCATATCCAAACGGAATATAAGGAAGGAACCGCTATGCCCGCGATCTCAACCAAAGACTGGACCCTCGCTAAGCGCCCGGTTGGCGAACCTCAAACAGAGGATTTCGAAATGATCGAGAGCGCGGCCGCTGAACCGGAAGCGGGTCAGATCCAAGTCCGTAATAGCTGGATGTCCGTCGACCCATATATGCGTGGCCGGATGTATGATCGCGAAAGCTATGTGCCGCCCTTCCAAATCGGCGAGGTTTTGCAAGGTGGCGCCGTCGGCCGCGTCACCGCGTCGAGCCATCCTGATTACGCTATTGGCGATCTGGTTCAGTCCATGGCTGGCTGGCGAGAGGCTTGGACCGGATCGCCCGACGCGATGCTTACGCAAAAGCTACCCGGCGATACCGGCCTGCCCGAAAGCGCGTTTTTAGGCATTGCCGGGATGCCAGGTCTCACCGCGTATGCTGGCATTTTGCGTGTGGCAGAGTTGAAAGCAGGAGATGTCGTCTTTGTTTCAGG
>JBCCXW010000217.1:0-4920 GCA_039191105.1 Pseudomonadota bacterium | reverse complement strand
GCGGGCCACGAAATCGCGCAATGGTTTTGGGGCATCGGAATCGATATGGATCCTTACGATCCGCCCACGCCGACGTTGTTTGAGCAGGATCTCAAACTCCGCGATGAGGTCTTCGGCTTCCTCTTCAATTTCAATATCGCTGTCGCGGACAATCCGAAACACACAGTGGCCGAGGGCGCGGTAACCTGGAAACAACATGGATTGGAAGTGCGCGATGACGCTTTCAAGCCGGACAAACCGGACCATCCCGGATTTCTTTTCCGGCAAACGGATGAAGCGCGGCGAAAATGCCGGCATCGGCACCAAGCCGACCATAGACTCGCCCGGCCCGCTTGTTGGCGTGAGCTGAAACGCGACGGCAAAGCCAAGGTTGGGAATAAACGGAAACGGATGCGCCGGGTCTACCGCTTGCGGCGTTAGAATTGGAAACACCTGCGCCTCAAACCGCTTTTTGAGCCACGTCATGTCCGTGCGTTTGAGATCAGACACCGACAGCACTTCGATTTTCTCGCGCTTCAACTCATCCCGCAGATCCGTCCAGCAGGCCAATTGATCGTGCATCAAAGCCTCAACTGCGGTTTCGATATCGCGCACTTGCTCGGTGGGTGTGCGCCCTTCAATGCTGCGCTTTTGGATACCGGCGCGCACCTGTTCGCGCAGGCCAGCATAGCGGACCATAAAGAACTCATCGAGATTATTGGCCGAAATCGATAAAAACCGTAACCGCTCTAAAAGCGGATGGTTTTCATTGCGCGCCTCCTCCAACACGCGCTCATTGAATTTCAACCATGACAGCTCGCGGTTAATGTACCGCTCCGCTGGCAGCGTCGGTATACGGACCCGGGCGCTCATCGCTCTCGTCCTTCAATCATGTCCGACATCATTGTGTCTTCACCCAGGACATCTCGTGCAAGGGGTACGGTCAAAGGACGGTCGCCACTCGCCCCCGCAAGTCGCTCAGCCACCGCTTCGATCAAGGCGTAATCAAGCCCTATACGCGTGACCAGATAGTCTTCGACAACGCTCGGCAAATCTAGAAAAGATCGGGCGAAAGCGCGGCGCAATCGCGCGCGCGTTAGTACCTCATCTGGACCTGGCAGCTCTGCCAGCGGCGCCGCGTGCAAACGCGAGTTGAGATCTGGCGATCGGAACGCCCACTGCGATGGCGCCGAATGGCCCGCCAAAACAATATGGTGCGCGCGCCGCTTGATCGCGCCGAGCACCAGCAAGAGCGCCTCAGCATCTTTGAGCGAGTCGACATCATCAATCGCCAGGTCTTTGTCAGTGAGCTGTTCGATGGATTTCGGCTTCAGCGCGGCGAACTCATCGGCCCGCAAAAAGCGCGCATCCCGTTCGGCCGCCCAGGCCCGGGCAATGGTGGTAACGCCGCTTCCAACCGGTCCGAACAAGCAAAATACGTGATAAGGCCAGCGTTCTGGATTGCGGATCGCTTTGCAAATCCCGCGATTGGCGGCGGACACCGTCATATCGTCAAAGCTGAGCCGCGTTTCTGGAAACCTCAGCGGGATCTGCCCTGACGCTGGCATGTTCTATTGTCCTTCAATCTGGCGCCCTGAGCTGATCGCAGATGTCATCACCCAGCCAATTGGCTCAGCTGTAATGACCACACCACGATCCCGCAAATCTGAGGTCAGCCTTTGCCCATCGCCCGCAAAGCCGAACGCCACCACCGCACCGTCGGTGGCAATCGCGCGGGTTTGAAAGTTTGAAACCAGCGGAGACTGCACCAAGGCGTTTCTTAAAGTGATCCATTCGGCGAGCGATGTGTAACGCACAGTGGCTTCAATCAGGGTGCGCCGGGTGTCGCGGATGATCGAGGTCTGCTTCCAATCTTCATTGAGCTTGTTTGTAACAGCTTCGATCGCTGCTTCCAGAGTTGGGGCCCGCCGACTGATGCCAATTCGCCTTTGTCCTGACGGTGTGACGGAAACCAAATCCACGATAAAGCTGCCTTGCGCGCCGCGTAGATTGGCGAAAATCGCCCGGCGGGCGCCAAACAGCGCGATTTCGTCTTGAAGAACCTCCCACGTCGTATTGGCGCCATACCCCGCGCTCCGACTGATTAGAAGCGGGACTAAGCTGCCCTGCGGGGACTCCTCCCAGGCGAGATTCCAGGCAAGTTCCATATCATTTGAGGCAGAAGTGAACAAAACCGCCGGCGGCGCCGTACTATCGGTGAAAGGGAGCCCGACCTCGGTGAGGATTGCGCGCACTTCAGCAGGATTGTAAATCACTGCGAGACTGCCTCGATATCGCCCAGCGCCAGCAACTTCTTCTTCAACATCTACAGCTGCGGCGATCCGGTCGGCCAAGGCTTGGTCGACAATTAGGTCTGACGCGGCGGCGCGGTCTTGCGGCAAGGTAAACCGCTCAATCAGACGCAAGGCGCCGGTCACCTTGGCTTTGGCAAACGCCTGTTGTTGGGCTTCGGAGACGGTTTCCGCTTGTTCATCGACGGCGATGCCACCGATCGTGTAAACGTCACGGCTCTGACCATGCGCAAGCAAGGTCATCGACCCAATAATAAGACATGCTGCGATTGTAAGTCGAATCATATGGAAGCCCTTTAAACTCGCATCTGTCTTAACAACAGTCAGATGCTCCGTGAACCTTAGAAGCGCGCTGGTCAGTTAAGAGCGCACATGGTATCGCGCGCACCCATGATGACGAAGACCTCTGATTCCCTGTCTTACCGTGATGCTGGTGTCGATATTGAGGCGGGCGAAGCGCTGGTTTCGGCCATCGCCCCGTTGGCCAAAGCGACGCGCCGGGCAGGCGTAATGGGTGGTTTGGGCGGCTTTGGCGCCCTGTTTGATCTCAAAAAAGACGGCTGGGTGGATCCGATTCTCGTCTCCGGGACCGATGGTGTCGGCACGAAACTCATGCTCGCTTTTGAGACCGGTACGCACGACACGGTTGGCATCGATCTGGTCGCGATGTGCGCGAATGATGTCTTAGCACAAGGGGCTGAGCCCCTGTTTTTTCTCGACTATTTCGCGACGGGTCGGCTCGAAACAGGGATCGCAGAGCGCGTCGTTGCAGGGATTGCTGAAGGCTGCAAACAGGCTGGATGCGCATTGATTGGCGGCGAAACGGCCGAAATGCCCGGCATGTATCCCAACGGGCATTATGACTTGGCCGGGTTTGTTGTCGGTGCGGTCGAACGCGGCGCCGTACTGCCTCGGATGACAGATATGGCCGTCGGCGATGCCTTGGTCGGCATCGCCTCCAGCGGTCCGCATTCAAATGGTTATTCCCTGATCCGCAAAATTGCCGCTCGGTCCGGGCTCGATTATTCAGATGCGGCGCCGTTTGCAGACGGTCAATCGCTGGGCGAGGCTCTGCTAACGCCCACGCGGCTTTATTCTGATCTTGTTTTGCCGCTTATCAAATCCGGCCTTGTGAAGGGTTTGGCGCATATTACCGGTGGCGGATTAACGGAAAACACACCGCGTATGTGCCCGCATCATTTACAGCCCCGGATCAATCGGACAGCGTGGCACCCACCTGCCGTTTTCGATTGGCTTCAGAGTGCCGGGCGCGTCAGCGATGACGAAATGTACCGAACGTTCAATATGGGGATTGGGATGGTTTTAGCAGTCGGCGCCGACGACGCCGATGCGGTGATAGCGCGCCTCATAGCGGCGGGGGAAGAGCCGGTGATTTTAGGCGATCTTGCTGCGCGATGACCCGGCTACGCATGGCCATTCTGATTTCTGGGCGCGGATCGAATATGCAAGCGATCTTGGACGCCGCCGAAGCGCCGGACTATCCAGCCGAGCCGGTCTTGGTTCTATCAAACCGTCCAGAAGCTGCCGGCTTGAACCTTGCCCAGCGCCGAGATGTGGCAACGGCCTGCGTGGATCACAGAGCTTATGGCAAAGACCGCGCGGCATTTGAAAGACAGATGCATCAAGTGCTCGTTCCACATCATGTGCAACTCATTGTTCTCGCTGGGTTTATGCGCGTATTGACACCATGGTTTGTGGACCAATGGGCAGGACACATAATCAATATTCACCCATCGCTGCTGCCAAAATATCCCGGGCTGAAAACGCATCAACGCGCGCTTGAGGCGGGCGATGATGAGGCAGGGTGCTCGGTGCATTGGGTGACAGCAGGTGTCGATGAAGGCGCGGTGATCGCGCAAGCACGCGTGCCGATTGCTGCCGGCGAAACGGCTGAGCAACTCGCGGGCAAAGTCCTCCTAGCGGAACACAAACTCTACCCTCAGGCGATCAAACACGCCTGCGAGGCAATTGTGGCCCGAGAGAAAGCTGTCCAGCTCTAAGCCAGCGCCCTAACCAACTATATCGGCTTCGCTAAAGAATTGTGCGATTTCGATTGCGGCATTCTCGTCGCTATCCGATCCATGGGCAGAATTCTCACCGATCGATTTCGCGAACAGCTTCCGGATCGTGCCCTCCGCAGCCTCAGCCGGATTGGTGGCACCCATCACTTCACGATAGCGCGCGACCGCATTCTCCCCTTCCAAAACTTGAACGACAACCGGAGCAGATGTCATAAACTCAACCAGTTCGCCAAAAAACGGGCGTTCTTTATGGATCTCGTAGAACCGCTCCGCTTGTGTCTGGGTCATGTGAATCCGGCGCTGCGCGACAATCCGCAGCCCCCCCTCTTCGATCACTTTATTGATCGCCCCAGTCAGATTTCGGGCCGTCGCATCTGGCTTAATGATGGAGAAAGTACGCGTGCCAGCCATATTTGGTTCCTATCGGTCAACTCGGTTCTGTTGGCGCGCCTATAGCGATGCAATTGACAACCGGCAACCGCCGCGCGCAGGGTTCTACGAAATCTTTATATCTCGATGCCATACAGGTCCGGCATCTTAGTGATTGGGAGGTGAAAAATGGTCGGAACCTTGCGCATCATGCTGGC
>JBCCXW010000216.1:0-5018 GCA_039191105.1 Pseudomonadota bacterium | reverse complement strand
TCATTTCGCGGATTGGCGCGCCGCTCCATCAATTGCTGGCGGCCATAGTCGAACAGCGCTTGGATCTCGTTCATAAACTCCATGATCTGCTCAGGCGATAAGTTGCCGAGGCCTTCCTGCTGGGCCTGATATTGCGCGTTTTCAAGAAAGTGCATCCAGTGCACGAGCTTTGGGCGATCGGCCTCCGGAACGCCAAGGATCTCGCACAGTGTAAACAGTGGAAGCTCTGCGGAGAAATGCTCCACCATATCGACAACCGGGCCCTTCGCTTCCATACCATCGAGCAGGGTGTTGACTTTGGCCTCAACTTTTTTCTTCAGTTCCGCAACGAAATCCGGTCGAAACCAGGCCATATGCTCCATTCGCAGCGGCGTATGATGCGGCCGATCCAGGTTGATCAAAGAGTTTAGCGACGAGGAGTGCAGAAGCGGATGACGCGGCACCTCGGGCAAGCCATAGGTCATCAATATCCCGCCGCGCTGCGATGAATATGTGGCCGGATCTAACTCAACCTGCTTGACCAAATCATAGCTGGTGAGCGCCCAAAATCCGCGGCCATGCTCTTCGGGGTGCCACATGATGGGCGCCTGTTCGCGCATCTGGTCAAAGGCGTCGAAAGTGTATCCGCCGCGGCTCGAGAACACTTCAGGTTCGTGCAGAGCAACAGGCGGTTCTAAGGCATAGATCGGAGGGTTCGATGGTGGCCCGGGTTGCGTTTCTTCCTGATACGTTTCCGTGACGTTTTGAAATCCCATATGTTCCTCCCATAAAGCGATCTCTCAGCGCGCTTTGGCTTAAAATGTATCTCAACGTGTCCGCCTGTGAACCCTTGACCTTAGGGGAGGGCGGCTTCGACCCGGCATTGCGTCGGGCAGCTCCGGTAAGAGCCGATCTGATACGAGCCCGGACAAACGCTCGCGCAAGGTCCCCGCCGGAATTTCTTCCACCGCACCCGGGCGAAGATCGCCGAGTTCAAAGGGTCCATATTGGGTGCGAATGAGACGGTTGACCTGAAGACCAAGATGCTCGAGCGCTTTGCGCACCTCACGGTTTTTGCCTTCGGTAAGTTGTACGCCGATCCAGTTATTCGTGCCGGTCTCACGCTCAAGCTCGGCCTCAATGGACGCATATCGCGTTCCATCCGCGAGCAAGACACCCGATTTCAGCGTATCGAGCGCGGCTTGAGTGATCTGGCCGTGGGCGCGCGCTCGATAATGGCGGATGAATCCGGTCTTCGGCAGCTCCATTGCGCGCGCCAGGCCGCCATCATTCGTCAGCAGTAAGATGCCCTCTGTGGTTAAATCCAAACGACCAATCGTAATGGTCCGCGGGAGGGATTTGGGCAGCTCCTCAAAAATCGTACGCCGCCCTTCAGGATCGGACGTTGTAGTGATCAGACCGGCCGGTTTGTGATAGCGCCAGACGCGTACTGGTGCATGCGCCTGAACGCGTTTACCCTTGACCTTTATGTCTTCGCGACCGGTCACTTTGAAGGCCGGCGTGGTCAGTTTACGTCCATTGATCTCGACTTCACCGCGCTCAATCATCGCTTCCGCTTCTCGCCGTGAAGCGATGCCTGCCCGTGCCAGATATTTCGCAATACGCTCGCCGCGGTCCCAATCCGGTTCGGCAGCACGTGGCTTGCGAGATGGTCGCCGTTTTGGCTTTCGGGGCGTCTCCCGACGGTCCGTCATCGGATCGCTCCTATCCCGCGCCGAGCCGAAACACCGGCGCGAGGATGGCAACGCCGAGGGCGAGTTCCATCGGAATCCACACAGGAATGAGCCCATTCGCGCGATTTTCGGACCCATCGAGAACAAGCGACAATAACCGGCCGAGACCGGCACCGATCCATCCCATCGCGACCGGGAACAGGGCAAAGATTTTGTGGGTGACGCCAAGCGTCGGCTGTAGAAGAATAATCAAGACCGACAGATGGATGAGCAGTAAAAGCCCGCCATATGTGGCGCGAAATTCCGAGAATCCCCCAGGTTTGTCAGGATCAGGGTCTGCCACCAGCCGCACCACACCCGCCGCCCAGCGCGGCGCGAGCAGGGATCCAAGTCCCAAGGCCGCGCAAAACCCGAGCGCGACAATCGCGATCAAATCCAGAATGGGCGGCATTGCGACCTCCTTTGCGTCTGCAGACGAGTATAGGTTGACTGGGTCACGCGCACAGGTCTCACATCACACCCGCATCGCGCCAGGCTTGTTTCGGCCAGCGCCGATGCTGCCAAAACCATTGCCCCGGATTGGCCCGCACTTCCGCTTCAATAAAAGCCGTGATTCGTTCTACGCTGGCGCGTAAATCTGCGTCTAAGTCGCCGCTTTGCTGAAGCAAAAAGGGGTCATGGATCGTAACCTGAAAGCGCGCGGGCCCAGTGCGCCGCGTGGAAACCGGAACGATCGGGACTTTGTATTTTAAGGCTAAGCGAGCGGCGCCTGGCGCGGTCATGGCGTCATAGCCAAAAAACGGAATCGCAAGCCCTTGATTGAATTTCTGATCATTCATCAAGGCGACGCCGCGCCCGTCTGAGAGCGCGCGCATCAACTCACGTGTGCCAAGCCCTTTCGGCGTGAGGACGCTGATCCCATAATCGTGGCGGACTTTGTTGAGCTTGCGATCAATATGCGGATTGTTCAGCGCCCGATAAGTGATCAAGCAATCCACCGGGCGGGTGCAGATCACAGCCGCCATGACTTCCCAATTGGCGAAATGCCCGGAGATAAACACCGCGCCCCGGTCAGACGCCTCAACCGTATCGAGGTGTGCTGCCCCGACCACCGCGACGCGATCGCCATTATAGGGGTGAATTTTCGGCAGATGCGGCAATTCTCCCGCCGTCCGACCGACGCTTTCCCATGACGCACGCGCGATCACATCCCGCTGTTTTTCAGATAGTTCGGGAAACGCCATCGCAAGATTGCGCTTCACCGTTTTATTTTGCGATAGCAAAGGGGCGATGGATTTCATCAACCAGCCAAGAGATGAGGAGGCAGTGTTCGGGCCAAGCGCTTTCATCGGCCACCAATAAAGTACGTCCCAAGCGATCGACTCCAAGCGCCACATCGCTCGCTGAGCAAAGGTCGACCGGTTGTCGATGTCCGTCGGGCGGATGTATTGTTGCGCTTGATCAGGCATCTTGCGCGCCTTTGATCACATTGAACAATAGCGCGTCGAGATCTTGCATGCGCTCAAACTGCACTTCGATTGGCAAAAACCTGATCTTGTCTCGTTGATCTGGTGCCATCCGCACCCAGTCTTTTTCGGTGGTGATAAGTGACGCAGATCGATCGGTCGCAAGTTGTGTCAGATAGTTCAAGTCTGCTTTCGTATAAACGTGATGGTCTGGGAACGGCACCGCATCCCTTACGTCAACGCCGATCTGGTTCAAAGTGTCAAAGAACTTCTCCGGACGGCCAATCCCCGCAAACGCCACAAAAGGCGTGTCGGGTGGGACGGTTTTCGCCATGATCGCAGCTTTAAAAATGGGTCGGCCTGATTCAGTGACCTCGGTCGCCGCGATCCCGTCGCCCATCGTTATGATCGCGTCAGCCCGCGCCAGTCCCAGCGCGATAGGTTCTCGCAGCGGGCCTTTTGGAATGACGTACCCATTGCCAAATCCAGCGGCAGCATCGACCAAAATCAAAGTGAAATCCTTAAACAAATATGGGTTTTGGTGACCGTCATCCATAAGGATGATTTCAACGCCATCTTCGGACATTGCGCGCCCAGCCGCAACACGGTCAGCGCCAATCCAAGATTCGCCCGCCTGCGACAGCATCAGAGGTTCGTCACCGACCTCTGACGCAGAATGCTGTTTAGGATCGACTTTGAGCGGTCCTTTCAAACGACCCCCATAGCCTCTGCTGAGCGTTGCGACGCGTTTTCGGTATTTGGTCACCAAATGCGCGCGAAGAGCTGCAGCAACGGGGCTTTTGCCGACACCTCCCGCGGTCAGGTTGCCAACGCAAATCACCGTCGCTGCAACGTGAACCGGGGTTGCGCTGGCGATTTTTCGACGTGTGATCTCGGCATACATCCATGCCAAAGGCGTCAGTAAAAACCGCAAGAGAGGCGCTGCTTCCCGCGAGCGCGGATCGACATCTCTCGCCCAAAACCGGGGTTCTCTCATGATGGCCGCTCACGTGCTGGGAGCAGGGGGTTGAGCGCGTCTAAAGTCGCCGTCATCGGCCCGATTGCATCCTCTGCGATCATCTGTTGAAGGGCGTCCGATACGGGTGGGCTTGGAAAGGCTCCAACAATCGCTGTAGTGTCGTCGACAATCTCAAATCCTTGATGTGGCGCCAGTCGTTCAACAAGATCTTTAAAGTTGAAAACACTTGGCCCAGTGATGACAGGTTTGCCCAATTGAAGTGCTTCTAAGGGGTTGTGCCCGCCGACACCCGGGCTGTGGCCGCCGCCAAGATAAACGGTATCCGCGAGGCGGTACCAAAGCCCCATTTCTCCCATCGTATCAGCTAACAAGATGTCCGTCTGGGCGGTGATCGGATCTCCGTCAGAGCGGCGGGCGCATGCGAAATTGGTCAAGGCAAGCAGCTTTGCGACCTCATCGCCCCGCTCGGGATGCCGAGGGGCGAGGATCAATAAGGGCCGCTGTCCCATGTTCATGAAGGCATCCAAGATCAGCGCTTCCTCGCCTGCATGCGTGGATGCCGCGAGCAACACCGCGCGGTCGCCGATTTTGGTCTCGAGCGCACGCAATTCGGTGTCGTCGACGCTTGGCGGCGGTAAGGCGGACTTCAAATTACCAGGGCTACTCACAGCCTGTCCGGAAATGGCGCTCAGTGCCGTTTGGGTTTGCAGGTCTGCGGCGATGATGAGGTCGAAACTCTCAAAGACGTGTCGCGCGGATTTTTCCCATCGCATCCATCCCAGAATGCTCTTCTCGGTCATGCGGGCATTGATGAGGGCTGCATTTATGCTGCGCCGCTCAAGCTCTAAAAGCAAATTTGGCCAAATTTCGCCTTCCGCAAATATCGCCAATTGCGGCTGC
>JBCCXW010000215.1:0-5033 GCA_039191105.1 Pseudomonadota bacterium | reverse complement strand
CAAGAAACGGTTGGTCAGATGCTTTTTCAGCTCTGGCGGGCATTCATCAACGGTGACATCAATGCGCGTGTTCAGATCTGGCCAAAGCCGCGAAGGCTTACCCTTCTCATTATAGTCGTAGAAACCCTTACCGGCTTTGCGACCGACACGGCCCTGGTCTTCCACCAGCCACGCCATCATCTGACCAAGCTCATTCGAGTCGTAATCAACCCCAGCAGCCTGCGCCATTTGGCGACCGACTTTCAAAGCGGTGTCGAGACCGACGGAGTCAGAGACTTCCAGCGCACCCATTGGCATGCCGGATTGACGCCCAACATTCTCGATAATCGCAGGCTTAATGCCTTCCGCGAGCATCGCCATGCCTTCTTGAGTATAGGTGCCGAAGCAGCGCGACGTATAGAAGCCGCGGCTATCATTGACGACGATCGGTGTTTTTCGGATCGCGAGAACATAATCGATCGACTTGGCGAGTGTTTCTTCGCTGGTCTTTTCGCCCGTGATGATTTCAACCAGACCCATCCGCTCAACCGGTGAGAAGAAGTGGATTCCGATGAAGTTCTCCGGGCGCTGAGACGCTTCTGCAAGACCCGTGATCGGCAAAGTCGATGTGTTCGATCCGAAGATCGCATCCGCGCTGATCACATCTTCAGCCATTTTGGTGATCTTGGCTTTAAGCTCTGGGTTCTCAAAGACCGCTTCGACCACCAAATCGGCCCCTTTGACATCGTCATAAGAGTCTGTCGTCGTGATCAGGTCGAGCAGAGCGTCGCCTTTCTCTTGTGTGGTCTTGCCGCGCGACAGATCTTTCTCAACCAAGCGCCGAGAATAGTCCTTCCCCTTCTCAGCATTCTCTTTCGACACATCGACCAGAACAGTTGGAATACCGGCTTTGGCTTGGACATAAGCAATGCCCGCGCCCATTAAGCCTGCGCCAACCACAGCAATTTTGTTGAACGTCGCCTTCTCATATCCGGCAGGACGGTTCCCGCCCTTGGACAATTCCTGCATCGACAAGAAGAGCGAGCGGATCATGGCTTTCGCTTCCGGACGCTGCTGCGTGTTGATGAAATAGCGTGTCTCGATCCGCAAACCGGCATCAATCGGCACCTGCGTGCCTTCATAGACGCAGGACAGGATATTCTTCTGAGCCGGATAGTTGCCATATGTGTTGGCCGCGAGCATCGCGTTCGACATGGTTGCAACTTGACCTGCACCAGGGGCGCGGTGGACCACGCCGCCTGGCATTTTGAAGCCTTTTTCGTCCCATGGCGCTTTTGCGTCTGGGTTGGCTTTGATCCACTCTTTACACTTCGCGACTGTGTCTGATTTGGGGGCAAGTTCGTTTACGACACCCATTTTATGGGCTTTTTCGGCATTGAAGCTCTTGCCTTGAAGGATCAGCGGCAACGCTTCTTGAACGCCGATCAAACGCGGCAAACGTTGTGTACCACCAGCGCCTGGCAACAGACCAATCTTCGCTTCGGGTAGACCAAATTGGATTTTTGGATTGTCGTTCGCGGCAACGCGGTAGTGACCCGCCAGCGCAACTTCCAGGCCGCCGCCAAGCGCAAGACCATCAAGCGCAACTGCGATTGGCTTCCCGCAGGTTTCAAGCTCGCGCAGCGTTTTGTTGAGCGAAAAACCGCGAGCAAACTGCTTGGCTTTCAGTTCAGCTTCGGTCATTTCGGCTTCGGGTTTACCACCACCCGCCTGCTCATTCATTTCACCCAGATCCGCCCCGGCGCAGAAGCCGGACGCTTTTCCAGATGAGATCACCAGCCCGGTAATCTTGTCGTTTTCGGCGACCTCTTTGGTGATCGCGATAATGTCAGCGATGGCTTTACCGGTCAGCGTGTTCATGCTGCGTCCTGGCACATCGAACACCGCGTGCGCGATGCCATCACCATCAATATCGAAAGAGAATGTTTCGAGATTCATTTGTCTTGTTTCCGATTGCCCCGGAATTCGTCCGGGGTCTCGCGCCGCTCATGGCACTGCTTACTAAGGTAAGGCCCGAGACTTGATCTCGGGCCTTCGATTTCTTTTTTAAACGCGCTCAATAATTGTCGCGGTGCCCATGCCAGCGCCCACGCAGAGCGTCACCAAAGCGGTCTCTTTGTCAGAGCGCTCCAGTTCATCGACCATGGTGCCGAGCAACATGCCGCCAGTTGCACCGAGCGGATGACCCATCGCAATCGCGCCGCCATTGACGTTCATTTTCTCATGATCAATGCCGAGCAAATGCATCATCAACATTGGCACAGAGGCGAAGGCCTCGTTCAGCTCGTAAAGATCGATATCGCTGACATCCATGCCGGCTTTCTTCAGCGCTTTCAGCGTCACATCGGTTGGACCGGTGAGCATAATGCCGGGCTCAGATCCAATCGACGCCATTTGCTTAACGCGAGCGCGCGGCTTGAGGCCGAGCTGTTCGCCCATTTCTTTTGATCCAAACAGAACCGCAGACGCGCCGTCCACAATGCCCGACGAATTGCCCGCATGATGCACGTGATCGATCGCTTCGAGTTCGGGATAGCGCTGCTTGATGACTTCATCGAAACCCATCGCCCCCATACCGGCAAAGCTTGGGTTCAAGGCTGCGAGGCTCTGCATATCCGCATCCGGGCGCATATGCTCGTCATGATCGAGCTGAATGCCGCCCATCTGGTCTTTCACGGCAACGATCGATTTAGAGAAACGGCCTTCTTCCCAAGCTTTCGCCGCACGGCGTTGCGATTCAACCGCGTAGGCATCAACATCGTCGCGAGAAAAGCCCCACTTGGTGGCAATTGTGTCGGCGCCGACGCCCTGCGGCGAGAAGTAGGACTTGAGCGCGATTTGAGGGTCTGCCGACCACGCACCGCCAGCAGCGCCCATGGGCACCCGGCTCATGCTTTCAATGCCGCCGCCAATCGCCATGTCAGCCTCGCCGGTCATCACTTTTGCAGCCGCCATGTTACAGGCTTCGAGGCCTGACGCACAAAACCGGTCGACTTGAACGCCCGCTGTGGTTTGCGCGTAATCGGCGTTCAGAACGGCAATCCGGGCAATATCGCTGCCTTGTTCGCCCACTGGCGACACACAGCCGAGCACGACATCATCGACATATTGGGTATCGAGGTCGCTGCGATCGCGGATCGCTTCGAGAGTCTGTGTGGACAATTCCAGCGCGGTGATTTCGTGCAAGCTGCCAGATTTTTTGCCTTTGCCACGCGGAGTGCGAACGGCGTCGTAAATATAGGCCTCAGCCATGGGAGGGGTCTCCTGTCGTTAACGCTTCAATCTCATCATTTTGCGGGGGCCTTCATCGGATTGATGGCCAGCGAAGCTGTGGCGCGTGCGGCTTCTTTTCCGCGCGTGTCATAAAGATCAGCTTCCGCAAAAATCACTTGTCGACCAATATTGCGAAGGCGGGCGGCAACTTCAATCGCGCCGATGCGTACCGGTCGTAAAAATGTCGTGTGCAAATCGATGGTCGAGGGAAAGGCGCGCGTGCCTGTCTTCATCGTCGCGAGCATCCCAATCGTGTCATCAAGCATGGCCGACAGATATCCGCCTTGAATATATCCGGCCGGGTTGGTGAACTCTTTTTTGCCCTTGAATCTCACGCGCGTTTCCATCTTTTTCATATCGAGCGACATCAGCTCAAATCCGAGAGACTTTGAGCTTTCAGCAGGCTTTGGAAAGACTTCCGCGAGAAGATGGCTGTCGTCAGGCAATTGAAACCCCGCTCATCCCCGCGAAGGTGGGGACCTTGTCCGTCATGCATGGGACAAGCCGTATGAGATCCCCGCCTTCGCGAGGATGAGCGGAGATAAAAGCCATGGCTAAAGCGTCCTCGCGATCAGCATTTTCATGACTTCATTCGCGCCGCCATAGATCCGCTGAACGCGGGCATCTTGGTACATTTGGCCAATCGGATACTCGTCCATATAGCCCCAACCGCCATGCAGCTGCAGGCATTCATCGATAATCTTGCATTGCAAATCCGAGATCCAGTATTTCGACATCGAGGCCGTCGCTGCATCCAGCTCGCCCTTGAGGAGCAGCTCTGTGCAATGGTCGACAAAGACCTTCGCCACCGTCGCCTCAGTTTTGCACTCGGCGAGTTTGAACTGGGTGTTCTGGAAATCCATAATCGTGCCGCCAAACGCTTTGCGTTGCTTCACATAGGCGACCGTCTCACGCAGCGCGCGTTCGATCATGCCAATCCCTTGAATGCCGATAATGTGCCGCTCTTGCGGGAGCTGCTGCATGAGTTGGATAAAGCCTTGTCCTTCTTCGGGTCCAAGCAGCGCCGAAGCTGGCACTTTCACATCATTGAAAAAGAGCTCTGAGGTGTCGGCTGCCGGCTGGCCGATCTTCTTCAAGTTTCGACCACGCTCGAAGCCATCCACCTCCTCGGTTTCGACCATCATGATCGAAATGCCTTTAGCGCCTTTGCTTGGATCGGTCTTGGCGCAGACGAGGATCAAATTGGCCGTCTGGCCGTTCGTGATGAAGGTCTTGGAGCCATTGATGACATAGCCGTTGCCGTCTTTTTTGGCGGTCGTTTTGATGTTTTGGAGGTCCGAACCCGTGCCGGGTTCTGTCATTGCGATGGCGCAGACCAGTTCACCCGAGGCGAGCTTTGGGAGGAGACGCTGTTTCTGTTCATCCGAGCCATAATGAATAATGTAAGGCGCAACAATCGCGTTGTGGAGGCCGATCCCGAACCCCGCAATGCCTTGTTGTTCGAGCTGTTCGATGATGACCGCATCATGGCGGAAGTCGCCGCCGGCGCCGCCATACTCTTTAGGCGCAGATACGAGCAAAAGCCCCTGCTCTGCAGCTTTATACCAAACGTCGCGCGGGACAGCACCGGCTTCGCGCCAATCCTCGACATGCGGCTTCAGTTCCTTCTCAAAAAACTGAGAGACCGCCTCATTGAAGATTTTGATTTCCTCATCCTGACGCCATTGCGACAAGGGGACATCGAGGACATCAGACATGAGCGTGCTCCAGATCGTTGATTATGACGTTTACGTTCACGT
>JBCCXW010000214.1:0-5069 GCA_039191105.1 Pseudomonadota bacterium | reverse complement strand
GCAGGGCGTCGATAATTTCGATGGCAGCACGTATACAGCGGCGTGGCACTATGGTCTCTACGATGGCCCGCATCGACGCGACGCCGCAGCGACCCTGGTGCAAGTTGAAAACCATATGAAGTTTGGATTGCGGACCGAGTTCGGTCGCTGGCGACAATCCCTGCCTTTGGTTCTACACATTGAAGACGCCCCTCAGATGCGCAACGGTGTTTCGCTAACAGCGTCGGGCGAACCCTTGGTCAGACATGTCGATCACTCTGATTATGCCAAAGCCGGATTTCGTCATGCGATGGCAAACCTGAAGCATGCGTTCGCGCCGCTGCCGATTGAGGACATTGTCGTGCACGGTCAGCGCGCAACGGAGTATCATTTGCAATGCTCTTTGCGTATGGGGACCGACCCAGCACGATCGGTTGTTGATGAAACTGGGCTTCACCATCAAGTGCGAAACATCCAAGTCGTCGGCAGCGCGATCTTCCCAACGTGTCCCCCGGCCAATCCTAGCCTGACCATCGCCGCCGTTTCTCTGCGCAGTGCCCATCAACTCACCAGAAAGGGATCGGAATGCTGCGTTTAAGCCGCCGGATGCTCTTACTTTCAGGGGGCGCGGCTGCCGCCTTAGCCGCGGCGGGCTCGGGGTTTGTCGCGCAGACACTGCTTAGTGAAGGCCCCTTCAAACGCTATGTGAAGACGATCATTGCGCGCCGTTTACCTTATCTTGAGATCGATGCCCCAACGCTTGAACGCTTCGCGAATGACTTAATCGCGGCATGGGCACCGAATACAAAACAAAGACTGGGCGCTGTTTTAGGCGGCTGGGGCGCAGATGGATTAAGCGCGATCCAACCCGACCGCGTCGACTGGTTTGAGCGGCGGATCGCAACAGCGCTCCTCCTGCGCTCGAACTATTTCGATCCGGAAAAGCCCGCGCAAACACCTTTCAGGTATGTTGGTTCGCCGGAACTATTGTGCCAGCAAGCCAATCCGTTTGCGCAATTTGATTGATGGCGTGTGTGTGGATCGGGCCGAAACTAACGCTCCCCGACCGAGTGCACGATCCGATAAGGCTCTAGCGCAGGCGCAGCGCCCGTCTCACCCGTTTGCGACGGAAGCGATTGAAATCCAACCAGGTCATTGATCAAATACAGGGGGCGTTGTTTCACTTCCGCAAAAATCCGCGCAATGTATTCGCCTTGGACGCCCAGGCTGATCAATAAAATGCCGTTGAAAAATAAGATCACGCTGAGCGTCGAGGCATAGCCTGGAACATCGACACCGAGGGCGAGGGTGATGATCAAGATATAGATCAGATAGGCGAGCGCGCCTAAGCTGACCAACACGCCGAAATAGGACCAGATTTTTAGGGGCAATGCGCTGAAGCTGACCAAGCCATCGAGTGCAAAATTCCACAGCTTCCAATAATTGAAGCTCGTTTTCCCGGTCTGGCGCTTCGGGCGTACGAAATCGATGGTGACTTGATTATAGCCGACCCAAGAAAACAGACCTTTCATAAAGCGCGAGCGTTCCGGCAAGCGTTTTAGAGCATCGACGGCGATCCGGTCCATCAATCGATAATCACCGACATCAGGCGGAATGGGGCGGTTCGCAAGGCCTGAAAACACTTTATAAAACCACCGCGCGGTGATGCGTTTTGCCAGTCCATCTGACGAGCGATCAATCCGCCGAGCAAGGACGATTTGACCGCCATTTCGCCATGCCTCTACCATTTTCGGAATGAGTTCCGGTGGATCCTGCAAATCCGCATCCATTGGCAAGACCGCGCGCCCCATCGCCAAATCGATCCCAGCGGTGATCGCGGCTTCTTTTCCAAAATTCCGCGACAGGTCGACAATTTTGATCCGCGGGTCGCTGCGATGGTGTTGGAACAGTTTGACATATGTATCATCCAAACTGCCATCATTGATGCAAATGATTTCGAAGCTTTCGAGCGTTGCCTCAAGAACGGGTATCACGCTCTCAAAAAACGGCGTCAGCGCGTCGCTTTCATTATACATCGGAACGATAATGGAGAGCTCGGGCGGCAATATGGTCACAATAGGTCACCGCACAATCGGCGGCCCCCGTACGTCACAAAGGGCACATTTGAGACCAAAACGAGGATGCAAGAATCAAGTCTACCCATCGCGGCCGAGTATACCTGAGAATACCCAGCACAAAATGTCTCAAAGTCTCAAATTAGTCACACTTAGCGACAATCGAGCATCGCGCTGCGAATGATTGCTGCTCCGCCAAATTGGTTCAATCTTGCCTCAATCTGGTCCACAAAGATGCGCAAGCAACATGTCTGCCGAGCTCGCTTGACGAGAGTCCTAACGAAGTACTAATTGCTGAGACGGGCTCGTTGATCAACATGCCACCCGGCCGCGTTACAAAGGGGACAAGTTGATGAATCATATGTCAATTGAACGCGTGTTGACCCCGGACATCGCTAATCCCTACCATCAGGATTATAACTCGGTTGAACAAGAGGAAGTATCTCACTTTTTGAGTGCGATCCTGTCGCGATGGATCCTACTGTTTTCTATGATGATTTTGGCGGCTTTTGCGGGTGCATTCGCCTACCTAAAACAGCCTTTGATGTACAAAGCCACAAGCGTGCTCGTTTTGGAAAGAGGACCCGATCGAAACGCAGCCTCCCCGAATTCTGGTGCAACGATCACGGCGGCACGCATCGAGAGCGAGTTACAGATTCTATCGTCGCGACTTATCGCTGAACGCGTGGTTGACCGTCTCGGCCTTGCCGATAATGCGACATGGCTTACCGCACCGAAAACTGGCTTTGATTCGGTTGCGGATGCCTGGCCGGGCGTTCGCCACATCCCGTTTGCGATCAATCCAGATGCAGGTGTTGTTCCAATGCCTTTGGGGTCGGAGCGCGCAAAGTTCGCCGCCACCAATCGGGTGATGTCCTCCGTCAGCGTTCAGCGCCGCGGCATCAGCCAAGCCCTCGCCGTGACGACCGAGACCCATGATCGCGATCTCGCTGCCGCGATATCGAACACGGTCACGGAGGCCTATATCGATTGGACATTGGGTGTGTCTCGCGTCACCGCAGATGAAACCAATACCGATTTGCAGTCACGCTTGAGCGAACTCGAAGCAACCATTGAAGAGACGTCCGCCGCCTTGCAGCGCTACAGTTCCTCGGTCGGGCTGGACGTGGATGATCTAAAAACCCGGATCAATGAGCTTGAGCTGAGCTTATCGCGCGAAAAGATCGAATTGATTGGAGTGTCCGGGCGGTTGGAGTCACTTCGCCAATTGTCGAACGCGCAGGGCTCGATTGAGTCGATCCCGGACATTATGGATTCGCCCGTCATAAACCGTCTCAACAATGACCTGTTCACGCAGACGCAAGAGCTTGAGCAGCTGCGGGCGCAGTACGGTGAATTGCACCCTGTTGTGATCCAAAAGCGCGCTGCGATCGAACAGATTGAAGCCGACATTTTCAGCGCTCAGAACCGTGTTGCTGAAAGGCTCGAGAATGACGTTCGCTTAACCCAATCGAAAATTTTCGCCTTGGAAGATGAGTTGCAAGAGGCAAGAACCGCACTCCGGAGCGCAAGCTCCCAGGAGGTTGAGCGCGACGCTTTGGAGCGCGATTTAGACGTAGCGCGCCAGACGTATCAGCGATTGCTGGATGCCAGTCTGCTGACTCCGCCACAGGCTTCGAGTGCCGACACAACCGTAAGGTTAATTTCCGCGGCTATTGTTCCCAACGCGCCGGTGTCGCCCAATCTCGCGATTTATGTGCTTATGTCCCTCATTGGCGGTGCGGCTTTCGGGGTGTTCCTGGCGACGCTCATGGAATTGCTGAACACAAAAATATATACGGCAGAGGATATTCAAAAAACCACAAGAGTGCCGATGATTTCAGCGCTCCCAGCCGTCGGTGCGAGATTGCTCAGAAAGATCTCGCCATTGGAACGTCATCCGCCTGGCTATTTGCTTGAAAAACCTCTTTCTTCCTATGGAGAGACGGTGCGGCTGGTTTTTGCAACGCTGCGTTTCTCGCTGCCGTCTCAAAAAGCTGGTGTGTTTGCCGTGACATCAGCGGTACCCGGGGAGGGAAAAACGACGACGGCTTTGGCGGTTGCGCGGGCGGCGGCGATTTCCGGAGACCGGGTCGCGTTTGTGGAGTGTGATTTTCGCCGGGGTTCAGTGAGCGACCTGCTCCGGAACGCCCCTGATCGCGGCGTCCAAGATGTACTCTTAGGCGGATTGCAGTGGCAGGATATCTCTTATGTCGATAGCTCCGGTGCAACGATCTTACCGGCAGTGGTTGGCGCAACAGTCCCATCAACGATTTACAGTTCCGATCATTTGCAAGCGTTTATTGATCGCCTGCGAGATGATTTTGATTTTATCGTCTTGGACTGTCCGCCGGTCTTGCTTGTCGCTGAGGCGCGCATGATTGCCCAGTTTGCAGATGCGGCAATCGTCATTGCGCGGTCCGAGCAAACAACACAGAAAACGCTGCGCACGACGATCGAACAGCTGATGAGATTTAATGTGAAGATCGCTGGCATCGTGCTAAATGCGGTGGACAAGAGCCGCGGTAAGCTTGGGGGCCGCAACAATCCGATTGAATATAGCTACGACAAACTGGGCTTCTATCAGAATTAAAAATGCTCCTGGGACGGAGACGACAAAAAGAGGGCAGAATTCGCGACGCCCGCGCAAAGCGAGCTGCATTTACCGGGATCTGTGATGGGGATAAAACTATGCGTGTCTCAGTTGTGATATGCACGCGCGATCGCGCTGACAGTCTTGGACGATGTCTGAGCTACATCCGTGAGATTGAATTCGAAGATGCATGGCATGTCGTCATTATCGATAATGGCTCTAAAGACCACACGCGGGAGGTGGTTGAAACGGCGCGCGCTGAGGGGCGAATTGAGATTGAGTATGTGTATGAGGCTTTGCCCGGTCTTGCCCGCGCACGCAATGCCGCGCGGCCTTTCGTTAAAGGCGATTTGGTCTTTTTTACGGACGATGATTGCTATGTTGCGCCAGATATTTTGACCGCGCTTGAGGCGGCCTTTGAG
>JBCCXW010000213.1:0-5069 GCA_039191105.1 Pseudomonadota bacterium | reverse complement strand
TTCCGTGAGCCCTTCCCCAGCTTCCGCATACTGATCGTTTAGTTTGCCAAAGAAGATGGTTTGTGGATCGGAGGCCACGACATAACCGTCAGCAGGCGTCTTAAACTCACCTTTCGCGCCTGGCTCGACCAAGTAAGGCGTAATGATCACGACCAGTTCAGTTTCTTGGTTTTCGAAGTCGCGAGACTGGAACAGGGCGCCGAGAATGGGCAGTTTCTTAACCCCAGGCAGCTGATCTAAAGTCTGCCGCGAGCGCGATTGAATCAATCCGGCCAACATCGTGGTGCCGCCAGATGGCAGTTCAACAACACTCTCTGCACGGCGCACAACCAAGGCTGGGATCGTTAGGCCTGGGATCGGGATAAGTTCGCCGTTTTGATCGACCGATAAGCCAGCTTGTCCTTGGAACGCCCCCTGGTTGGAAAGTTCTGAAATCTCGGTGGCGATTTTCAATGAGATCCGGCCTTCAGACAAGACGGTGGGCGTAAACGCGAGGCCGACGCCATACGGTTTGAATTCAACGGAGATGCCATCAATGTCGCGCGCGACGGGGACCGGGAACTCACCGCCGGCCAGGAAGTTGGCGGCTTCGCCCGACACCGCCATGATGTTCGGCTCTGCCAGCGTCCGAACCACACCGATCCGCTCAAGCGCATCAATGGCCGCGCCAGCCGATGTTTGCAGCGATGAACCGTTAAAGTTGGAATATCCAAGCTCAGTGTTTAATCCACCCAGCGCTTGGCCTGCGACATTGAAATTGTTGGCACTCGAAAAACCGAAGCGGTTAGAGAACGGCGTGGCCGCCTGGATCGCTTCCAATTGATTGCCGACGCCAACCGAGTTCAAACCTAACCCAGGAATGGTGATTTGGGTCACACTTCCATCATCGCCAATAATGGTTTCAACAGTGTCCGGTTCGAAGAATTGTG
Source organism: Pseudomonadota bacterium (assembly GCA_039191105.1). Taxonomy (GTDB): domain Bacteria; phylum Pseudomonadota; class Alphaproteobacteria; order Caulobacterales; family Hyphomonadaceae; genus Henriciella. The sequence continues at coordinate 4,140 of JBCCXW010000213.1, read as the reverse complement.
GGAATCCGTCAGCGCCAAACACCGGGCCAAGCGCTTCGCTCGCCAAGTCACCAAATGATGAGGTCCCTGACAAATTAATGCCCAACTGTTTGATCAGCGTGCGCTGCATTTCAACAATCCGCACTTCTAACATGACCTGATCTTTGGCCCGAACCGACATCATATTAATGATCGCTGTTTCAGCGCCGCCAACGCCAGCCGCGGGAAGATAGGCATTGATCAATCGCAACACTTGATCTGACTGGATCAAACTATCAACGCTTCCAGAGACCACAAGATTGCTGTTCGCCGCCTCAACTGTCACCCGGGCGTCCGGCACATAGCGCTCGATCATCTGATTGAGCGCCGCGGTGTCGACATCAACACTGATTTCGAGGTTCACCAGCGGACGTCCTTGCGCGTCGAATACAAACGCATTTGTTTCACCGACTTCGACGCCGCGGAAAATGATGCGATTGGCGGTCTGAACCGTCGCATCTGCGATTTCAGGGTTGGTAATGATGATGTCCGCAGCTGGGCGGTCAAGATCGAGAAAAACCGACTTGTTGACCCCAAGCTTGAGCACGCGCGAGACCCCGGTTTGCCCAGCCTCAGTCGTTTCAACACCAAGCGGGTCTTTGTCCGTGGCGCCTTGCGCAAAAGCGGCAAAAGGCGTCGCGCCCAGCGCGACCGCTAAAATCTGTGCTCGGATGAATGTCCGGGTCGGTTTCATTTAACTGCCTCCCGCCTCTGCATTGCTGCTGCGGTAAATCATGACGCTCCGCGTACCGACATCGAGATCCTTTAGGAGTTCTCGATTGGCGAGCGCGTCGCCTTCGTTAAAGCCTGCATCCGCGGCACTCCGAAGCGTCAAAGAGAGCGTTCCAGCGCGCGCCGAATTGGCCAGCAATTCAGCTTGTTCTTGGTTCACTTCCATAGTGGCAGTGGACCCGGTAAGGGTCGGGATGCCATCAACGTCGCCAAATGTCTGGTCAATGGCGAGCACGCGCACATTCTCCATAATCGTGTTGGTGATCAGCATCGGCGGTAGGTCGTCATCGTTGCCAATCAACTCAACCAATTCCGTTAAAATGATATCGACGCGGTCATAGGGCAGGATAAATCCAGCCGATGCAGATTCCGGCGAAATTTCGACCGTCATGGCGCGCTTGCCGGCATCTAGGAGCGCCGCCATAAAACCGGTCTCGCCCTTTTCGACGATTTTCTGCTGCATAATCGGCTCGCCCACCCACAAGGCTGTGCGGACAACGCTGCCGGTCAATTCTTCCATCGCATCCGGCTGCAGCTCTTGCGTATAATAGTTCGGGTTGATCGTCTCTTCCGGCCAATTCGCCCAGCGGAACTCATCCGGCGTCAGCAATGTGCCAACGGGGAGATCTGATCGCGCAACCAAGACCTGTTGTTGAGACACCTCGACTTCAACGATTTTTTCAACCGTTTCTGATGGCGCCATCTGGGGTTCCTGATTGGCGAGGCTGCGAACGAGGAAAGCTGCGACAAGCGCAGCAACAAGCGCGACAGCCAAAATAATAAGCCGCATTGGTGACATGGGGGCGCCTTCCTTTTACGCGAGTCCAATAAGAAGAGACTCAATATCGTGAATATTCCATGCTGAAGCTAAAGCATGGTTAACCGAAACGCGTGATTTGATTTAAGAATTCAGTAAGAAACGGGGAATGCTGTGCGGCGAAGAAAGCACCGGTTGTAATCGCGACCCCATAAGGCACGCCTTTGCGATCTTCGAAGGTCGCGACTCCAAACCCGGGCGTCACGCCTTTTGGCAGCATGCCCCTCAGGGTGACCACAACAATCGTCAGCACACCGCCCGCGATGGCAACTGTTAAGAGAAACGGCATAGCGCCAGCCGGCCCCATCCATAACATCACAGCTGGGATGAATTTTGCGTCCCCGCCGCCATAAAGTCCGAGGAAAAACAACCCAACTGAAACGGCAAAAGCGATCGCGCCGATCAATAAATGACCGCCGACCACGTCCCAGCCCGGGGCTGCAACAATCGCGGCCGGGATGAATAGAAAAGCGAGCCAGCCATTCAACCAGTTTGGAATGGTTAGGGTTTCAACATCGATGAGCGCCGCTAAGAGGCAAAGAATCAAAAAACTCGCAGCAAACAAGGACAATATCATTACGGCATCTCCGGCACTTGGTGATGAAGAAGCCCTACACCAAAGGCTTTAAAGATCACTTGACGCCCAAAAAGAAAGAAGCCGCCGAGCGAACTCGGCGGCTTCTATGCCAAATTTGGCATCCTTTGACAGAGCTTAGCCTTTAAGCTGAGCAGAAACTGTGTCGAAGGTGGCTGCAGTTTTCGTACCAAGAGTCGTCACAGCACCGATGATCGCAACAGCGATCAGAGCAGCAATCAGACCATACTCAATGGCGGTTGCACCAGATTCATTCTCAAAAAACTTACGCATTGGAAACTCCCACTATGCAGGTTGTAAAAGTCCCGAGAGTTTCTTGTTTGTCCCCGGAACAAGTGCGTACATACCGCGCAGCGCTGAAAATCCCGTAAATCGTCAGAAATAATTCCTGAAGATAAAACAAGACTTTCTTAACGTCTGCCGGCCGTTTCCGGAAACGATTTGGCGGTCAGATAAGACCGTCGAAAATTTTAGGCCACGCCTTAGCTCAAGAGGCGTTGGAGAGCTCGGCTGTTGCGGTTATGTCGCAGGGGACATCTATAGAAAGCGCGCGATCTATCGGGCACGTCTTTCGCCCAGCTGGCTCTGAGAAATGGACCGCTGAGACACGCTCAGCAGTCCAGATCCCGCAATAGCATCTTAGACAGAAACAGCGGTGCCCACCGATGAATCGATAGTCGAGAATGTCTTGCTCAACTCTGTACCAAGCGCGGTAACAGCACCGATGATGGCAACAGCGATCAGGGCGGCGATAAGACCATACTCAATCGCGGTGGCGCCTGACTCGTTTTTGAAAAATTCCTGCATTGAGGACTCCTACTCAAAGGTTGTAGTCGTCCCCAATTGTTGTCCGAGCCGATCCCGAACGATGCCATCTTTATTGGACGCAACTTGAAATCCCGTAAACCGAAACCAAAAGTTTGTGCTCTCGAATTAAGCATTGATCAACCATACTCGCATGGCGCGGAGGGCACAAATTTGCGTCAAACACCGCCGGTTTTAGGATTCAGCTAACCTCTTTGCGGCATGGATAGACGAGACCTTTTTTTGGAGCGAGCTATCATGTCCCTATCGAAGATTGCCCTATCGTGCTGCGCTGCGGTGCTGATGAGCTCAACCGCGCTGGCGGGACAACTCACGCTCGAGACCGGTACATCCAAGCCGATCCGGCTCAAAACCAGCGCTGATGCGGTGGTGATCGGCAATCCCAATATTGCTGATGTTGCGGTGCATAATGATCAGCTGCTATTCATTACCGGCAAAGCCTATGGCACGACGAATATGATCATCTTCGATTCCGATGGAAACACAGTGATGTCGTCTGACATCGTGGTCACGGCAAACACCGCGAGCTGGGTCAGCGTAAATCGCGCCGGCACCAACTTCACATATGATTGTTCTCCCACCTGCCGTCCGACTATGTCCTCCGGCGATGATCCTGAACACTATCAGCGCGTAGCCGACCAATTGCTGCTTCAAAAAGAACTGAACGATTAAGCGAAACGCGTCGCCCGTTTCATCAACGCGGCGGCGCCGATCCACTGGCCTCTGCGAGCGCCGCGCGTTGGGCCTGCATCAAGCTGTCATACGCGCTGTCGATACTCACAGAGTAAAGCGCTTGTTGATCTCCACCGACAACATCGAGGCTCTGCTCGCCTAAGCGCCATTCAAAGGCGCCCGCATCGCGAACCGTAATGGTCCAACCCGCTTCCATGCGAGGATAGTAGATTTCACCTGCATTCATCTGTCGGTTGCGAAATACGGTCCCATCGGACCCGCGAACCTCGATCCAAGCCCGCTTTGTCGCGCGAATCGAAAATTCATCTTGGGAGACCGCGCTGAGACCCGTAAACGCGCCATCTTCAACAAAACTCGGGGCGAGCCGGGCCGAAATCGCGAGCGGGTCATCGACTTCGGCTGGGCCGGGGCGGACCAGCAACATGATACCTGCCACCACCAAAGCCGTTGCTGCAAGCGC
>JBCCXW010000212.1:0-5102 GCA_039191105.1 Pseudomonadota bacterium | reverse complement strand
GAGGTCGCGCGCTCCAGACCGGCCCCGATTGAAATCAGAGACGACTTGCCCGACCCTGACGGTCCAACAATCGCAACGGATTCGCCCGCTGCACAAGCGAAATCTACGTCCCGCAAGATCTCCACGGGTCCAGATGCCGAAGGCAGAGTCAGGCCGACATTGGTCATGATAATGGGATGTGCCATGGTGGGACTTAGGTATGACAAATCTCTCGAATGTCGATCATTCAATCGAAGGAGACTGCATGAATGCGCGCCCGACTTAATTCTTTGGCTGCGGTGTTGGCGATTGCCCTCACATTGGTGTCCGCTTGCAATGGCGCGACTGATGCCGGGATAACCGATGAGGCCCAAGCGCCAGACGCGTCTGAGATCGCCGCGCCTGCCAGCGAAACCGGGACCGTTATCGAAGCCGCGCCGTTTCGGATCGTGATGCTCGGCGACAGTTTGACCGCTGGATTTGGCCTCTCGCAAGCCGACGCTTTGCCTCAGCAAGTCGAACGCCTCTTGATCGCCGATGGCGAGCGCGTCGAATTGGTCAATGCAGGGGTGTCTGGCGATACCAGCGCGGGCGGGCTTGCACGCTACGATTGGAGCGTCGTATCGGCCGATCCGGACATGCTGGTCCTGGCGCTCGGGGCGAATGACTATCTCAGCGGAATGGACCCGGCGCAAACCAAGGCAAACCTTTCGGCGATTGTAGAACGTGCGGCTGCCGATGACCTTGAGATCTTATTGGTCAGTTTGTCGGCGCGGTCATCGGCGCAGAATGATCCAAGGGCGGCAGCTTTCGCGGATATTTATCCTGAGCTGGCGGAGACCTATGGGGTGCGGCTTTATGAGGGATTGGTGGATCCAATTTTTGATCAGCCAGACTATCTGATGGCCGATGGTCTCCATCCCACGGCCGAAGGCATTGGCGTGATCGCCCACCCTCTGGCCGAAACACTCTCAGAATTTCTCACCGATGAGTGATCTATGCGCGGCGTGTCGAAACGTTAGCACCCATGCGGCGGAAGGCAAAGCACATGGACAGACGGGGCGCGAAGGTTCACTCTGGCGTTTTAAACGATTGAGACAAAACCATCACTACTTACGAACCTATGACCAAAGCCGAGGTGATTGCCGCACAGCGCGCTTGGGCGCGATATGTGACTGAGCAAGACGTTGATAAGCTGCTGGAGCTTTATGACTTCGGCGCGCCAGACGAACCCTTGCTGTTCAAGCCGACCCTCGCCGATGTGATCCGTCTCGACCGTGCTGGCGCTCGGTCCTATTTTGTCGGCGGCAATCCAGATTTTCCGCACGACCATGGCTTTCTCAATCGCGGCTGGAAAAGCGTCGAGTTTCAGAGCGCCGCCGGCCCAATCCTGAAGGCGGGCGGGCTCGGTTACAAGGACATGGGCCACTATACCTTTGTCGATGGCGACGGAAATGCGACCCGTGCCGATTATACGTTCGCCTATCACAAACTGAACGGGCGGGTGCTGATTTCCTTGCACCATTCCTCACTGACCTGGCTGCCGCCGATCAAATCTTAGTCACTCGCAAATTCGCGCGGTCTGAGCCTATTCCAGCGCATCGTCACTGACTTTGTATCGCTCAAACCAGGCGAGCGTATACTCGGTCTTTGCGTTCAGGCGTGACGGGCGCCCGGCAATGCCATGATGTGTGTCGGGAAGACGCACCATGACGCTCGGGATCTGGCGCAATTGCAAGGCTTGATAAAATTGCTCCGTCTCCGACATCGGCGTGCGATAATCGTCTTCCCCGGTAATTAGCATGGTTGGGGTGGTGACATTGCCGACCAAAGACAGCGGCGAGCGCTGCCAATAATGCTCTAACTCTTCCCAGGGGGGACCTGGGAACTGAGTCGCGATTTGGTCGATATAACTGTCTGCGGTGAGGACTTTGGACACCCAATTGATCACAGGCTTAGCCGCCATGGCGGCGTTGAACCGATCTGTCAGCCCGATCGCATAAGCCGTCGCGATCCCACCTGCGGAACCGCCCGCGACAAACAAATTATTGGGATCAGCATACCCTTGCTCGATCGCCCAATCGACCGCTGACATATGGTCGGCAAAATCATCTGGGCTGGAATATTTGTACTTCAACAGGTTCGCAAATTCACTGCCATAGCCAATCGAGCCACGGTGATTGTCATAGATCACCACATACCCAGCCGCGGCCATAAGCTGAAGCTCAGCTGAGAAATGCGGCCCATAGGCGAGATGAGGACCGCCGTGAATTTCGATGATGAGAGGATACGTCTTGCCTGACTCATAGCCTGGTGGCGTGATCACCCAGCCCTGAATTTCGAGTTGGTCGAGCGACGACTGAAACGTGAAAGTCTCGACGGCGCCGAGCTCCCGAAACGCCAGCACATCCTCGTTCAAAGCGGTTAGCCGCGTCTCCGTGCCGTTTCTCAACCCATAGAGATCGGCCGGACGCTGCGCGCTGCCTTTGGTATAGACGAGTGTTCGCCCGGCTCCGGCATCATAGGTGCCGCTGACATAGGGGCGGCCAATCGTCGTGCCACCAATCCCTTCAACGGGTGTTCTAAAGCGCCCATTCATATTGACCGTGCCGATCATATTTTCACCGCGGTTCTGGTAGGTAAAGGCCAGCTCACGATCGGAAAGCCATTGCACATTGCCCGCCCGGCGGTCCAAATCTGGTGTCAAGTTCTGGGCTTCTGAACCGGCCCGATCCATCACAAACACATTGGTCGGAAGGAATGGCTCGGCCGCATTATCAGTCTGCAAATAGGCCACCCGGCGACCATTCGGCGAGACCACCGGATCGGTCTCCATACCCGGCGTGTCGGTCAGCTGCGTCAGCGCGCGTGTTGCGACATTGACCGCGTATATATCTGTTTCTCGGGTTTGGAGCTCCCAGCCGGGATGCCGATTGGCGGAGAATAGAATCGCATCGCCTTCAGGCGTGAATGAAAGCGGACCGCGATGATGAAAGTCGCCAGAGGTCAGCTGCCGTGCTGTGCCACCCTCAGCGGGGATGACGAAAATGTGCGCATAAGCGAGGTCGAGAAATCCATCATTGTTGGTTCGGTAACGCGCGCGATCGATCACCCGCGCAGGCGCCGCCCAGACCGCACCTTCTGGTTTCTTTGGCGGCGATATAATCGGCGCGGTCTCAGCTTTGACGGCCATAGAGAAAGCAATCAAATCGCCCGATGGCGACCAGATGAGATCGCTCGGGCTTTCTTGGAAGGTCCCGACTAAAGCCTCCCGGCCTGAATTCAAATATTGCACATATATCGATGTCCCGGTCTCGCTTGAGGTCAAATACGCGATCCGCGTCCCATCCGGCGACCAGCGCGGCGAGGCATAAGAGCGCTCGCCCGAGAGTAAGGGCTCGTGCGTGCGCCCATCCAAGCTGACACGCCACACATGAGATCTGGTTTGGTCGGTCATAATGTCATTGAAGCGTCTGAGATAAAGCGCCTCGCTGCCATCCGGCGAAATCTGCGGGTCATCGGCCCATTCGAGGTCGAACACGTCTGCAGTCGTAAAGTGATCCAGTTCCGAATCTGCGGCGGCGCTGAGCACCGCGAACGCCGACACGATCGACGCGAAAATGGGTTTGATCATAGCTGGTCTCGCTGGTTGTTTCGATGGCGCGGAACTTGGGCGAAACAGGATCGTCTGGCAAGCGCTGCCGCCGGAGCTTTAGAGATGGATGTCAAATAAGCGAGCCGTTTCGTCGGCGCTCAGATCGCGGCGCAAAGAGACTTCGACCACGCGGTCGGGCCGGCGCGACAACCCCCGGATCCGTCGATTATTTTCGAACTGCTCAAGGCTCTGCGTAGCTGGAACATAAATCCAATCGCCTCGATACGCTGCGCGGCGCATCGCGCTGCCCGTATTAATCGGAGCAAGGTCTAAGCGATCTGCGGCCAGATCGAACAAGCGTCTTGCATCGCATTGCAGGACAGCGATCGCGCCCCGATCGGTCAAACTAGACGTAAATTCGCGGCGATGCGTTCGCGGCCAAAAGAAGATACGCCGATCCAATTGCGCCGCCCAGGACCGCAAGGAATGACCCTCCAAAAAATCCGCAACGCGATGGCGACCTGCGAGTAGCGGTTTTTGATGGTTTAGCATCACCTCCTGCGCGCCCTCATGGAGAGAGGCGGCGTGATTGCGCGGGGTTTGAATCTCTATGGTCGAACCGTGCCGCGCGAGCAAAGATGCGGCGCTCATCAGCCCATTTTCTCGGATACCGGGGAGGTTCCGTGTCAGCGTCACATGCGAAAGGACCCCGCCGACGAGGCGCGCAAATTCATCTCGGGTCATACGCGAAGACCGAAGTGCGATCCGGCTTTGATCTCAACTAGCATCCGATATACCGCCAATACTTATGTTCGCAGCGGACCGACTTGATGCGTTTTAGTCAGGACACCCTGCAATATTGCCTCCGGTTTAAACACGCGCTTAAGGTTGCCGCGGCAGACGAAAGCGCGCCGACACGCATTTTTCGACGGAGTCTTCGAATGTTGGACACTCTTCTCAATTTCCTTCGCCCGATGGGATTATCGCAAGACATAACGATGGGTCTGGCCATCATACTCGCAATCTGCGCCATTCTGTTCCTTGCCCTTTTGGCCTATCTTTTTACGCGCTTTGTGATCGTCAAGGGGCTCGCCAAGGCGATCAAACGATCAGATACAAAACGCGACGATACGCTCAAGAAAATGAATGTTTTCTCGCGTTTGTCGCATGCCGCGCCCGCCATTGTGATTTATGCGCTCGGTCCAACCGTTTTCGAGCAGTTCCCCGCCTACGCCCAAGCTATTGAGGTCTCGAGCCTCCTCTATCTCATCGTCATGATGGTCTTGTTCGTCGACGCGCTGTTGAGCGCTGCGCTGGTGATTTATCAGACCTTCGAGATCTCTCGGACCTTCCCAATCACAAGTTTCGTGCAAGTTGCGAAACTGGTCTTGTACTTCATTGGCGCGATCGCGGTTTTATCGCTGGTCTTGGGCGAATCGCCCGTCGCTTTGTTCGCTGGATTGGGCGCGGCAACCGCGGTTTTGATGTTGGTCTTCAAGGATCCAATCCTCGGCTTTGTCGCCGGTAT
>JBCCXW010000211.1:0-5131 GCA_039191105.1 Pseudomonadota bacterium | reverse complement strand
GCGGTGATGTCGAAGCGTTTCAGGTTTTGGATGGGATCACCGTCCGCCCCCCTGCGCGTCCCGTGGACATGGCCGGAACCGGCGATGCGCGCGGCGGCGGTTATCCCGGCGGGGTGATTGTCATCGCTGGCGAAGCCAGCACCGGCGCTAACACGGTCACCTATATAGATCCAAGTCGCGTCACGCTGGAACCGTTCGGTTATAAACCGCCTGGCGCGGCCGAGTAGCCCAAACGCTCCACACACTGGTCAGCAAGACCAGAACGCCGAGCCCTTGATGCACCAACGCAATCGGCAGCGGCGCTGCGTTTAGCAGGGTGATAATGCCCCAAATAGCTTGCGTTGAGACCAAGCCCGCCATCAAAGCGAAGGCCGGAAAGGCCTCTGTTCCGCGGGCGCGATAGGCGGCAAATAAGGCAATGCCCCAGAGCAAATAGGCGCCAAATCGATGATTAAACTGCGTTGCCGCGCGACCCTCGAAGAGACTGCGCAGGCCAAGCTCTTCGTCCAAATAATGCGACGGGACAACCTCCCCAGCCATTAACGGCCAATCGGTATAGCTGCGCCCGGCATCGAGCCCGGCGACGAGCGCGCCACTCAGCATTTGAACGCTGGTCAGAGCCAATAAGACCGACGCGAAGCCGAAAAAGGGCCCGGGGACCGCAAACCGCCGCCGCTCGCTGAGATCGAGCCAAAACCAAGCCGTCACCGCAATGATCAATAGCGCTAGGCCGAAATGCGTCATCAGCCGGTAGGGCGCCACATCGAGCCGATCCGTCTCACCGATCCCGCTGGCCACCATCCACCAGCCAATAAATCCCTGTAATCCACCAAGGGCGATGAGGCCTGCCAGACGCAGCATCCACTTGCGCGACAACCAACGCATTGCGGCGAACCAGATAAATCCACCGATCGCGACCAAACCAATCAGCCGGCCGAAGACGCGATGTCCCCATTCCCACCAATAAATGAACTGGAACTCCGACATCGTCATATTGTAATTCTGCTGCTGGAACTCTGCGGTCGCTTTGTATTTTTCAAATTCACTGAGCCAGGTTGCGTCGCTCAGAGGCGGCAGTGTGCCTTTGATCGGCGCCCATTCCGTGATTGACAGTCCGGAATCGGTAAGGCGCGTCGCGCCACCGATCAAAATCATCGCATAGACCATCAGGCCGATAACAATCAGCCAGCGTTGGATCCAACGTGCGGCGACAGGTGATGTTGCGTCGGGCATTCTGCGCTCTATTTGAACGCTTATAGAATAACAGCAAGCGGCCACACAGTCGCAGCAATAAGGAAGACCTGTTCAAATGCCGCAATCTCAACGCCGAATTGTTGCCAGCTTGATCATCATGGCCTTTCTCGCTTTTTGGATTTGGGGCGCCGCGACGCTCGGCACAGCGCTTGCCACCGGTCCCAAATGGCTCACCCTGATTTTCTTTATTGTTGCAGGCATTGGTTGGGCCGTCCCGCTAAAGCCCGTCTTGTCTTGGATGAACTCTGTGCCCGAAGACGAAGCCTAGTCGCCGTCTTCGATTTTTTTCGCTTCGCTGCGCAGTTTCTCGATCACCTCGGTGACGTCTTCTTCGTTCTCAGGCACCGGTTCGGACGGCTCTTCATCGCTGGTCAGCGCGTCAAGCTTGGTTTCGTCTTCGGCGTCCATTTCGGGTGCTGGGTCCACCGCGGGTTCGGCGACTGGTTCTGGTTCAGCTGGTACTGGCTCAGGGTCTGCTGCCTTTTGAGGCACGGGCCGCTCGGTTGCATCCCCAAACCGCGCCAATACAGTTTCCGATCCGATCACGGTCTGGCCAGGTTTCAGCAAAATCTCGGTGCCGGCAGGCAGGTAAAGGTCGCACCATCCACCCAATCGGAGCGTGCCGATTTTACGCCCCAACCGAACCGCATCGCCAGCTTCATGATCGACCTCTAAGCGTGGTCCCAATCCGCCGGTCGCCAACCGGACCCCGAGCGCGCGCTCGGCACTTTCGAAGGCGACATAGGCCAAGCTCAGACCAGGCCGGTCTGGTTTAAGGGCATAGAATGCTGCGGGATCACCAATCTCACGGATGACATGATCAATAGCGCCATCCATCGGCGCATAGATACCATTGGTTTTGTTCGGCGCAATTGACACGCGCACGCGCGTCCAACCTGTTCCCGTCAGTCGCAACTCATCAGGAGGCGCCGCGCCAGCGATCGCAACGATCACCCCATCGGTTGGGGCCACAATCAGCCCCTCTCCGTCCGGTGAGGTGCGTTGGGCAGTGCGCGTTGCGAACAAGATAACAACCGCCGCGATAAAACCGATCCAGAAGAGCGGCGACCAGATATATCCCAGCAAAATGCCAAACAGCCACGCCGCCAGCGCGCCGACATATCCCTCAAGGTCAAACCCGCCGCGCAGCCAAGGCAAATTATGGCGACTGAAATCGCTATCTGACATTGGACCGAGTTCTCCTATTCAGCGGCGACCGCGAGCGCATCGCGTTTGGCCTGGCGCGCCCACATATCGGCATATTCGCCCGCCGCTGCCAAGAGGGCCTCGTGCGTCCCGCGTTCAATCACTTTGCCCGCTTTGAGAACGATAATCTCGTCGGCATCTTGCACCGTCGACAATCGATGCGCGACCATCAGGGTTGAGCGCCCTTTCGACGCTTCATCTAAGGCCTCTTGGACGGCGGCCTCTGTGGCGCTATCGAGCGCCGAGGTCGCTTCATCGAGGACCAGAATGGCCGGGTTTGCAAGAATGACGCGGGCAATGCCGACGCGTTGTTTTTCGCCGCCGGAGAGTTTCAGGCCGCGTTCGCCAACTTTGGTGTTCCAGCCTTCTGGCAGGCCTTCAATAAAGTCGAGCAATTGCGCTCGGCGCGCAGCATCTTCAATCTCGGCGCGGGTAGCATCTGGTTTGGCATATCCAATATTGGCTTCGAGCGTCTCATTAAACAGGACCACATCTTGCGGCACCAGGCCTAAAGCCTGGCGCAGGCTCTCTTGTGTCACGTCGCGAACGTCTTTGTCGTCGACCAAAACGCGACCGTCCTGCACATCATAGAAGCGGAATAGCAGCTTTAGGAGTGTCGACTTGCCAGCGCCGGAGGTTCCGACAAAGGCGATTTTCTTGCCCGCGGGCAGGTCGAAGCTGACATTCCGAACCCCGACGGTGCGCGCATCATGCGTGAAACTGACATTGTCAAACACCACACGTCCTTCTGGCCGAGCGAGCCGTTCGGCATCCGGTTTATCAGCGACTTCTGGGATCATACCCAAAAGACCATACAGCTTTTCAAGGTCGACCGCGCCTTGCTTAATCTCGCGCCAGGCCCAACCGAGAATGTTGAGCGGCGCATAAAGGCTGAGCAACATAAGCATCGCGGCTGTCACATCGCCGATTTCCATCCGCCCTTCGACGACATTCCAGGCCGATAAGGCCAGCACGCCAAACAAGCCCAGATTCATGATCAGGGCTTGAACAAAGTTCAGCACATACATGCTGCGAATGGCATCGACATAGCGTGAATTGTAATTGCGCATGGCATCGCTAAATCGGCCGGTCTCGCGAGCCTCGGCGGCAAAGGATTTGACCGTTTCAAAATTGGTCAGAATGTCGACGGCGATGCCCCGAAACCGCGTGTCCGCGACATTCATCTTGCGGCGCTGGCGAACCCGCCATTCGGTAATGATCACCGTCGCGATAACATACAAAACAACAGCCGCCACAGCGATCAAAGAGAGGCGAATATCAAAGGCGATGCCGAGGGCGACTGCGGCCAATACAAGACGCACCATGGTCGGTCCGATATTGAAGGCCAGGAACCGGATCAAATAGTCAATCGCACTTGCGCCGCGTTCAATCACGCGGTTGAGCGCGCCAGTGCGCCGGGTTTGATGGAAGCCGAGCGAGAGACTTTGGGCATGCCCGAACGCATCAACGCAGGCCACCCGTTGCGCGTCTTGGCTGACCGGCGAAAACAACCAGTCCCGGACTTGCGGCAAACCTGCGGCCATAAATCGGATCGCGATGCCGAGAATGATGAAGAGCACCGCATTTGTGAGCGCGCCTGCCGTCCCGCCAATTGCGTCATCCACCTGATTAATGGCATGACCGATAAGCAGCGGCGATATCACTTCGAGCACAGCCGCCACGAGCGTCAGCAAAACCGAAAGCGCCATGATCGGGCGCCATTTGGTCAGTTCTGAGCGCCCGAGCAGCTTTAAAACCCGAGCGATTGAAACGAGGATCCCGCCATCGGCGCTCTCAATCCGGTCTGCATCTGGGGGTTGAACCTCGGTCGTCATACCCCGCCATATGGGTGAGATCTGCTTTTCTGCATAGGGTCAGCGGCAAAAGAAACTGCGTTTTTGCACCCTCTATACGGGTGAAAATTCAGTCGGGCACCACCCGATCTCTAATATGTTTTGTGGACCTAGAAACGCTCACTGACGGTGACTGTCGCCTTCCGCGGCGCCACCAGCATCGTTTGGCGCATGCGGGCGGCGTGTCGATTGCAGCGCTTTGTTCTGGTGTTTGGTTTGGACTTCCTATAAGGCTCCAAGGGTTTGAATCAGAGGCAGGATCCGATGGCGGATGTGAAGTCGATTTGTGTGTATTGCGGCTCGTCGAATGAGGTCAAAGCGGAGTATTTGCGACTGGCACAGGAGCTAGGGCGCACGCTGGCGCAGCAAGACATTCGCTTGGTCTATGGCGGCGGCGGGGTCGGCCTCATGGGGGCCTGCGCCCAGGCAGTTCATTCCGCTGGCGGCGAGGTGCTTGGGATCATGCCGCGCTTTCTGCTTCAGAAAGAGCAGATCTTTGAAGACGTTCCGCACGAAATTGTCGACGATATGCACACCCGTAAGCAACGCATGTTTGATGAAAGCGATGCGTTTATCGTTCTACCCGGCGGCATCGGTACTCTGGAAGAAGCGGTGGAGATGCTCAGCTGGGCGCGCTTGGGCCTACATGCCAAGCCAATGGCTTTCCTTGACGAGGATGGCTTTTGGGCACCGTTTTTTGAGCTGATGGATCACATTATCGATGGCAAATTCACGCCCGAAGAGTTCCGAGCAGCCCTGGTCCACGAACAAACCCCAGAAGCGGCGGTCCAAGCTTTGAGCGACCGCGTGATTAAGCT
>JBCCXW010000210.1:0-5191 GCA_039191105.1 Pseudomonadota bacterium | reverse complement strand
GCTCGACAACAAAGGCGATGCTGTCCTTCATCGCCCATCAATTGGCGCAAGAGGCGATCATCGATTTATCCGCACCGATCTCGCGGATCCTTGCGGACACGCCGCTCTCCGCAGATGGCGGCGACGCTGAGATCTCGTGCCGTCAGCTGATGTCGCATCAAAGCGGGCTTTGTGGGGATGCATTTTTCGACCTTGGCGACGATATGGGCGCGGAGCGACGTCTGCTCGAAACAGCGAAAAATCTGCCCATCATCCATGCGCCGGGCGAAGACGTCTCATATTGCAATTTTGGCTATGTGCTGCTCGGGCAGATCTTACAAATCGCCTCCGGTCAACACTGGACCGATCTGTTCAGGCAGCGCCTGCGCGATGCGCTCGCAACGCTTACACTCGACCCATGGCCTGACCATGCCACAAGCGCCGATATGGCCATCGGACACTCAGGCGACCATCCAGTCAGTCGTGCGGCGCTCGCTGTGTCGAATGCCGCCGCTGGGACGACGCTGATCGGTACGGCTTTGGATCTTTGCCAGTTTGGACGCATGATGCTCACGAGCTTGCGCGGCGATGGTCCGCTCAACCAAGATGCCGCAACCGCGATGATAACGCTCACCCGGAGGCTCGCGCCGAATGAGCGTGGGCTCGGATTTGGTGCCGGCCTGATGGTGTTCCAATCCGATCCGCTGGTGATCGGCCATGATGGACTGACCATTGGGCAACAGGCTTATTTGCGGATCTTCCCAGAGCGCGGCATTTCCCTCGCCTTTCTCGGCAATGGCGGGGATATGCGCTCCGCGTCGGCTGAGCTGTTCGACCAATTGTCAGCCGTCACCGGGTCGCCCATCAAGCCGCCCACATATTCGGCCACGGCCATCGGTGACGTCACGTCGGGCACCTATTGGCGTCCGAACGCATCGATTGAGATTGCCTCAGGTCGGGCGAGGACACGGGTCACGCTCATCAATCATGAAGACTGGGCCAAGGATCTCTACGGTGTGCGTGAAGGCCCGTTCGATCTGGTCGCACTGAAGGCCGGCGGATACGGGTTTTTCAAACCCGGCTCGGCCACCCCTTATCGCTTACATACCGATGGCGATGCGGCCTATCTCGGCATGCGTCGCTACAATCGCGCGGAGACGTCGGCATGAAGCTGGATCTTGCCTGTCCGGATGGCCCGCTGTTTGAGCCGGTCGGCGTGAATATTTGCGAGCTTGAGCCAAATGAGTCCGTCCATCTTGAGCTCATGTTTTGCGATGATGCCGGCGTCGATTGGGTCTCACGTGCCGCGTTCGTCGCCGACGCAGCAGGGACCCTCTCGACCGACACAAACCCCGCGATCACAGGCGACTATACCGGCGTCGATCCGCATGGCTTGTTATGGAGCGCCCGACCGAGAGATCATACCGCGCTCGTTCAGAGCATTTTAAAAGGCGAACCGCGCACGCTGATGCCGCTGATCGAACCGCTTGGCGCGTATACTTGGACGCTCACAGTTCGCACAACGAGCGAAACCATCGAAAATATCCCCATCGTGCGCAGACGCCTGATGCCCCGTATTAAAACCGTTCGCCCGCCAAAGCCGCTGCAAGGCCTGGTGTTTGAACCGGATCAACCGAACGGTGCTTCCGTCTTAGTGGTGGGCGGATCGGAAGGTGGTCTTTTTCCGGCGCGGGCTGCTTTGCTTGCCGCATCGGGCTTTCGGACCTTTGCTCTTGCTTATTTTCAACATCCTGGGTGCCCTGAAACCGGTCGCAATCTGCCGCTCGAATATTTCCGCGATGCCCTGACATGGCTGCAATCTAGAGGCGGTCCGGTCGGTGTGATCGGCGTATCGCGTGGCTCTGAAGCGATGCAACTGACAGCGCTTGAATGGCCGAATCTGGTCGATGCGCTCGTGCTTTGGGTGCCGAGCCATATCGTTCATCGCGGTCTCGATTTGGTCGGTGGCGCCGATTTCCGCAAAGAAAAGGACGCCATGTGGTCCCTGGGCGCCAGCTCGATCCCGGGCCTTGGCTTCCTGGCGCAGGATATCGCAGCAACCGCGCAGCGCGACCGTGATTTCCCGACGGCGTCGGGTCGCCGCTATGCTGAAGAATTTTCCCGCGCTTGGGCCGCAGAGGGCGCAGCGTTCAGGATCCCCCTCGAACACTATACCGGGCCCGTGCTGGCGATAGGCGGCGCTGCAGACGCGCTCTGGCCCTCGGTCTTAGGCGCTCAACAAATCGTCGCAGCGAAAAACGCGAAAACCGGGCCTCGGGCGATGGAGATCTATGCCAATGCCGGGCATTTGATCGGCACCCCCAACGAACCACGTCCATTTCCTTGGTTGATGCATTGGTCCGGGGGCTATATGGGCATTGACAATGGCTTCTGCGCTTATGGCGGCACACGCGAGGGGGCTGCGCTCGCAGCGAGAGCGTCCTGGACACGGCAAAGCGCGTTTCTTTTGTCACATCTGACGTGATCCATTGCTTGTCCGAGCAGTTTGGCCTATCGAAAGTGTATACACTTTAGGGGTTACAATGAGTGGAAGTGTCGATCTCGTGATCAATGACGGTCTTGCCGAGCTGAAACTAAACCAGTCGGACAAGTTAAACGCCATGACGAAGGCAATGTGGATTGAGTTCGCTGAAGCCTGGGAAACCCTTAATGGCGATTCCTCGGTACGGTGCGTCCTCCTCTTCGGCGCGGGTCGCGGGTTTTGCCCAGGCAATGATATTGGCGAGTTCGAAACTGAACGCTCGAACGCTGAAAAAGCGCGCGCTTTGTCTGCGATCATGAATCGCGGGCGGCAGGCGATGCTGAGCTGCCCGCACCCGGTCGTCGCGCGCATTCAGGGCCCATGCGTCGGTGGCGGTTTGGAAATTGCCGCGATGGCAGACATCCGGATCGCCTCCAGCGACGCAAAATTTGGCGCCCCGCTGAACAAAATCGGGCTCAGCATGGCGTATGAAGAAATGCTGCCGATCTGGAAGCTGTGCGGGCGCGCGCAAATGTACGAGTTTCTGGTTGAAGGCCGCCTCATAGATGCGCAGACGGCCTTTATTCGAGGCCTGGTCAATCGCGTCGTAGCGCCAGGAGATCTGGTGAATGAGACGCAGGCAACGATCCAGGCCGTCATGGCCGGTCCGCCGCTTGTCCACCGCTGGCACAAACAGTTTCTAGAGCGCCTCGACCGCCCCGAACCGCTCACCGACGCCGATCATGATGATCATTACCTCGCTTTTGAAACAGAAGACTATGAGCGCGGCTACAAAGCCTTTTTGAACAAGACGAAGCCGGAGTTTGTAGGCCGATGACGGATTTCAATGCGGCGAAACCCGGACCTTTAAGCGGGCTGAAGGTCATCGAGCTTGCGCATGTTATGGCAGGGCCGGCCTGTGGCCGGATGCTCGCAGATCTTGGCGCCGATGTGATTAAACTGGAACGCCCAGGCGGCGAGGACTCGCGGCATATGGCGCCGCCCTATCTCGGCACGGACTCAGCCGCCTATGTGATGATGAATCGCGGCAAGCGGGACATTTGCGTTGACTTGAAATCACCCATCGGCAAGCGCGCCTTTTTGGATTTGGTCAAAGATGCCGATGTGTTGATCGAGAATTTTCGAAAAGGCACGATGGATCGGCTGGGTCTCGGGTATGATCAGCTTCAAAGCGCCAATCCGCGCCTAATCTATTGCGAGATTTCCGGCTATGGCCGCACCGGGCCCCTCGCCGACGAAGGCGGCTTCGATCTGATGGCACAAGCGATGTCGGGCCTGATGAGCATTACCGGTGAAGGCCCGGGCCGCCCACCGGTTAAAGTGGGTGCGCCCGTCGGCGATATTGGCGCGGGCTTACTTGCAACGATCGGGGTTCTCGCCGCGCTGGCAGAGCGACAACACTCAGGTCTCGGTCAGCGGGTGGATACATCTCTGTTCGAAGCCGCACTGTTTCAAACCCTGTGGCAATCGGCGATCTATTTGGCGAGCGGCAATGTTCCAGGAGCAATGGGGTCAGCGCACCCGCTTGATGGTCCTTATCAAGCCTTTGAGACCCAGGATGAGTGGATTGTGGTCGGCGCCGCCAATCAGGCCAATTGGCTGCGATTGCTGCGCGTCCTAGACGCAGGACCGCTTGCGGATGATCCGCGGTTCCGTGAGAATCCAGACCGGATGCGCAATCTTGCCGCCCTGGTCGAAACGCTGACACCGATTTTCCAGACTGACACGGCTAGCAACTGGTTACGGAGATTGGCCGACGGGGACGTTCCTGCAGCGCCGATCCTGGCGATAGACAAAGTCTTAGCGCATCCACAAACACGCGCGCGCGACATGCTCGTCGATATTGCGCATCCAGACCTGGGCCAAACCAAAACGCTCGGACTGCCAATCAAATTCTCACGCACGCCAGGGCGCGTTCAAGGCGTCGTTTCGCCAAGACTCGGCGAGCACGCGCGCGACATTTTAAGAGAGGCCGGTTGGAGCGAGAGCGACATCGATCAGGCGTTTCACGATGGCGCCCTCTCAGCCACGGAAATCGCCTGATTTAATTGGTCAACGATCGCAACACATCGAGCGCATTGCCGCGCACCTCGCCGCTATGCGCGCGCATGGTTTCGGCCGCTGCATCACCATCGCCGCGCAGGATCGCATCTAAGACTGCGCTATGCTCCTGAAACGATTGCGGAGATCGATGCCCCTGACCGAGCTGTTTGCGGCGATAGGCCAGCAGGCGATTATAAGTCGAATTGGCCAAGGCCTCTAAGGCAGCGTTTTGCGTCGCGGCGAAGATCTGACGGTGAAACCCCGAGGAGACTTCAAAATACTGTTCAGCATCATCTGGAGACTGACTGAGCGGCTCATACTCTGCATGGAGGTCGATTAAGGCGGCTTTCTGTTCCGGCGTGATGCGCTCCGCGGCGAGCCTTGCACAGACCGATTCCAGCTCTGCCATTAGCTCGAACATTTCCAATAAGTGCTTCAAGGAAATACGCGCGACGAAAGCGCCTTTGCGGGGCACAATTTCGACCAGACCTTGCGCTTCGAGTTGGCGAATGGCTTCGCGGATCGGCGTGCGGGAGGCGTCAAACCGCTCGACTAAGGCCAACTCATTAAGGTGATCTCCGGGCCGCAAGTCACCCGATAAGATCTCCTCTTCCAGAACACGCCGGATGTGACCCGACCGCGTCGGTTCGAAGCCCTGCATGTCTT
>JBCCXW010000209.1:0-5206 GCA_039191105.1 Pseudomonadota bacterium | reverse complement strand
GAGTTTCTCGACTTCAACAAGCGCTTCCGCTTCGTTGATACAGCTGCCATCAATAACGGCTTCGCGCTCTTTGCACATGAACTCAACCAAATAGGCGGCGCCATAGCGGCTGAATGAGACAAGTGCGCCGGTCATTGTCTCTTCATACTTCAATGGCGTATCGGTCGCTGCGTCGGTGCCCTGCGGCCGGGCCAAGACTTGATCGGTGCCATTGATCACCAAATCATAGACGTCGCCTTTTTTGACCGCGAAATAGCCGTCTGCGGTGGGTCGAAACTGCAGCGCATCTTCGCCAACGGACGCGACCCCAAACGGCTCTTCAGGCAGCAGGATCGGCACTACGGGCGACCCACTGCTAGCGACCTCGGCGAGGACATTGTCGCCGGTATCACGATTGGCGAAATCCGAACGCGCGGCGTTCCAATCAATGGTCGCCGTGCTTCGCTCAGCCACATTTGTCGGTTGCGACGTGGGCGCCGGTGCTTGCACGGCGATAACCTCCTCGGTCGTCGGCGCGGGCGGTGTTTCGGCCTCCAGAACCGGTGCCTCTGTCTCAGGCGCACAGGCCGAAACCAGTGTCGCACATAAGGTTGATAGGATCAGAAAACGCATCCGCTATCTCCTCGAATTCGTGGTCGCCATCTCATCAATGTCGGCATAAGCGAGATTCGGCATGGTTCGAAGGGCAGCAATCACATCTTGCGGTGTCCGACCAGCCGGATCATTGGCCGGCAAGGCGAGAATGAGCTCCCCCGAATAGCTGGCGCGGACCAAAGACAAACCCGACAATTGCGGATGGTTGGCGGCCCAGTCGCGGTATACGGCGCTCGTCCCAGCCTGGTCACGGCGAAAGTTGCGACTGACTTGCGCCAGCGTAGGATCGTCGTGAAAGCGGACGATGAAGGTCGCTGCTACCGCATTCGAGGGCTGCGAATTGGTTTGCGCTGAGACCGCGAACAAGCTCGATGCGCTGGAGCGCTCAGCGAACGCGACACAGCCTGCCATTAAGAGCATGCTCAATAAGGCGGTGAGACCGATATGTCCGCCATGATGCGGTCGTGCTTTCGGCGTGATCATTGTCTTTCCCCAATTCTCCCATCAGTCCGGCAGTGTGACATCTGCCAGATTAAGCAGACCTGAACCACATTGGCGTACGCATATATCCGGATCATCGGCGCTCGGAACAGCGCCTGGATATTGCGTGCACAGCCCGGCACATTGCGCCTCCGTTGTCGGTGTGACCCCAGACAGCAGCGTCGATACCAGGGCGTTACTGCCAAGATCCGGGCGCTTCGTTTTGATCAGCGCTAAAGCGGCCGAGACGTGCGGCGCCGCCATACTGGTGCCGTGCTCGAACGCATAATAGCACACCGGCACGGCTGCCCCAGTCAGCGGATCCGCACAATTTTCAGCGGTTTTTGTGGACAAAACCCCATCCGGATGGCCATCGCCATTGTCATCGCGCGCGAGATCTCCGCCTGGCGCCAATACGTCTATGGCCGCGCCATAATTTGAATACGGCGCCATATATCCGCGCGCATCGCCGCTCGCCACCGTGACGACATTTTGACAGCCTGCAGGGGCATAAAAATCGGTGGGCACACTGCGATTTCCGGCCGCGACGACGACCGTGACGCCGCGGTCGGTGACGGCGTTAATCGCATCTTGCATTGACGCTGGACAGGCTTTGAACAGGCCGAGCGACAAATTGATGATGTCGGCTGGAAACTCGTTCCAGACTTCTTCACCCAGCGCATTGTATTCCGGGATCGTCCCGGCTGCCCAGCGGATCGCATCATTGATGTCAGAGAGTTTGCCACCGCATTTGCCGAGCGCGCGCACTGGCACAACTTTGACATTCCAAGCCCCGCCGGCAATCCCGTCGGCATTATTCGTCCCTGCCGCACCGACAATGCCGGCCACATGGGTGCCGTGAAACGTGTTTTCGAAGACGTTGCGCGCCGGGCAAATGTCTCCCGGATCACTGGGATCATTGTCGCGGCCATCGCCATCATTGGCGACTTCTAAGTCTGAGACCATGTCCCAACCGGCTTCGACATTACCGGAATTGCGAATATCTGGATGATTGAGTTGCAGCCCGGTATCGACAATTGCGACGACTACGTCCGAAGAGCCTTGTGTGTCCTGATCGGTCCAATAGTCGATAAAGCTCGCGCCGCCGGGCGATTGATCCAGACCATTGCCTTGCGATTTAAAATGCCATTGCAAATCAAACAGGGGATCATTCGGGGTCACGCGCATCGGCACTACCGGCACATCAGGGCGGCGCATCATTTGATGCTCGTAAAGCCAATCCTTCTCGACATATTCGAACTCGCCCGAGGCGCGTAAATCTTCGATCACGCATTCCAAGGCAACCAAAGGGTTGGCGTCTTCGGCCTGCGCGGCGACTTCATCACACTCGACGCCATTCTCCAGCGCGATCCGCCCCTGCTGCAGCACCGCTTCGGTAAAATTCGTCGGGTTTATCGCGTCCGAGCCGATCTCGATCACCATCTGTCCAGAGCGAGAACGCTGAATGCTGGCTGCGACTTTAAACTTTGTCGCGGTTTCAATCATCCGGTCTTCGGCAATCACTTGGCGTTCCAAGCCGGCCTGCGGCAAGATGAGGGCGCGCTGAACTTGTTTCGGATTGAGCTTTGGCAGTCGCTCAATCCTTTGCTCAGGCGTTTCCGGGGCGCTGAGTTGGAAGGACCGGGTTTGAACCTCGCGCTGCTCTTGTGGCTCGCGGCTCCGAAGCCCGCGCGTCGACAGGCCGCGCTCGACCCGTTTTTGCGTAATAGTTTCTTTCAGCGGCGCCCGCGGCAGCGTTTTTTGTTGGCTGGACAGACCCCGTGTGCGCAATTGCGGCTCTGGGTCGACAACGGTGATGGATCGGTTTGACAGCGGCAACTCGATGCGACGAATGACCTCTGGATTCTCCACCGCGTCGTCGAGGGTCTTTTGATCCGGCACAATGATTTTGGCTTCGGACTGTTCGTCGACCACGACATCCAGAGACATTTCCGGCGTTTCCATGACGGCGGCAATCTCAATCGCTGGCGGCAGATTTGCCGGCTTCGCGACAATCGATCCGATGATAAATCGCGGGGCGGCCGCATCACTTGACGCAGCAACAGAGCGCTCCAAAATCGTGCCTGCAAACGCCCGGGATTCAACCGGCACGGACGCATATGCATCGCGAGCGCTCGAGGTTACGTCTTCCCCATTTAGCTGTCCGAGCACCGCTTCCCCCAGCTCGGTGGCGCGATCAACGCGTTCTTGTTGACGATCGCAACCGGTCAAACCGAGCAGCGCCAGCGCGCCCAAAACGAGTCCTGTTTTCTGCGTCCAATCTGCTCTTCTAGCCATGCACAGCGCCCCTTAATCTACGTGGTCGGGATGAGATAGTTTAACCATATGTCAATCTCGTGGCGAGCGAAACTTCCGCCGATCCGGGGGTCAATCCCGCCCGCCAAGCGCTTTTCCGACAATCTCACCGGCATCTTCGATCGCTTTTCGCGCGGGGATTGAAACGGCTGTCAGGTTCATAAAGCCGTGCACCATGCCCGGGTGCTCTCTGATTGTGACAGGGACGCCGTGTGCAGCAAGCTTAGACGCATAGGCCTTGCCTTCGTCTTTCAGCGGGTCCCAGCCGCACAAAACCAAGTGTGCCGGCGCCAGCCCGGAAAAGTCTTCATCTGGCGCAAACAAGGGTGAGACCCGCTTGTCCATGCGATCAGTATCACGCTCGATATACGAATCACGGAAATAGTCGAACAAATTGGGGGAAATGAAAAACCCGCCCTCTTGGAAGGTCATCCGCTTGGCGCGGATATCGACAAATTGGACCAGCGGATAGAGCAATAATTGAAAGGCCGGCATCAACGCACCGGTGCGCGCGGCCTCTTGGGCGATGAAGGCCGAGAGATTGCCGCCAGCACTATCACCCGCGACCGCGATGCGATCGCGATCAAAGCCGAGAATATTGTCGCGCTCCGTCGCCCATTCCCAAGCGGCCAAAGCGTCGCGGTGCGCGGTCGGGAAGCGATGCTCAGGCGCAAGGCGATAATCAACCGACAAGACCCGGCAGCGCGAACTCGCCGCCAAACGGCGACAAATCACGTCATGGCTGTCCAAGTCCCCGAGCACAAAGCCGCCGCCATGAAAAAACAAAATCGCAGGCGCCGGGGCGATGCCCGCAGCGAGCGGCACATAGAGCCGCGCCTTGAGCGGGCCGTCGGCACCGTCGACAATCAGATTCGAGATTTCGGCCAAATCCGGAAGATCGCGTTCAACCGATCGACTGGCGCGATAGTAACTTTGCCGCAGGCCTTCCGTTGAGCCGATCCAATCCATGCCAGAAAAGTCCGGCATTTTAAATTTATCCATAAAGGATTTGAGCGTGTCTTCCATACCCGGACCTTAGCCGGGAAGTGATGGTGATTTAAAGGCGGAAAATCGGCGGGCCATAAGGGCTAACCGATAAAGAAGTAATCGGTGACGCGCCACATCACATAAGGCGTATTGCCGACCATAATCTCGGGCATCAAATCGGCCCAAATGCGTGCACGAACTTGCTCGGGGAGGCGCTCCGACACCGTCTCGAGCGCAATTCCAAGATCGCAAACATCGATGCCGGCAACGACGTCTTGCATTTGTCCGTAAGAGGTGCCCTCTGCGTTTGCGAAGGCAAAGACTTGCGCCGCCAGAGCCCATTGTTCCGAACCAAGCGCGATCCCTTCCTGCTGCAGAATGGTCTCATCGCGCAACGTTGGCCGCGCGTATGGGCGCGCATGGGCTTGGCCGGTTTGCATGGCGCCGAGTATGCGCGTCATCCACGTCATCGCCCAATCATATTGCGTGCTCTGATAGGGAAATTCGGCCAGCAAAGCCGGGACCAGGTCGGCATCATTCTGGGCCAAGAAATCGGCGATGGTCGGACCATCACACCAAGGACTATTCTGCGCTTTCAAGGCTCTCAAGCCATCCGCCAAGCCCGCGATGATCGCATGATAGTCCGCGCTTTCGGCCGAGCGTAAGCTGAGGGCTTGGCTCTGAAACTGACTAAACAAGGCTTCAAGGACCAATTGTGACAGCACCGGGACCGCAGCATTATCGGCGCGCGCAAACCGGATCGCAGTGTCCAGCTCGGCATAGGTCGATGGCGACACCGCGCGCAACGCCGTCACCGCATCGCGGGTTG
>JBCCXW010000208.1:0-5213 GCA_039191105.1 Pseudomonadota bacterium | reverse complement strand
GTGACGTGTCCGGTCAATTGGCGTCTCGCGCCAGCCGAGATTGCTTACATCGTGAATGACACGCGCGCGCGATGCTTGTTTGTCGGTGCTGAGTTCGCCGTGCAAATCGCAGATTTAAAAGCAAGCCTCCCTGCAATCGAACATGTCTTTGTCATGACGGGCGCTCATCAAGGCTTCGAGCCCTATCGCACATGGCGCGACCGACAGAACGATACCGAGATCCAGATCGAGCGTGCGTTCGATGATGACGCTTTGCAGCTCTATACGTCCGGCACGACGGGGCACCCGAAAGGGGCGGTTCTGTCCAACCGCGCCATGATTGGTCTACGAGAGCTTATCCCAAGTGACCAAAAGCCTGAGTGGAATCGCTGGACATCTGAAGATGTAAGCTTGGTCGCGATGCCGTGTTTTCACATTGGGGGGACCGGTTGGGGCATTAGTGGCCTGGCGGAAGGTGCAACCGGAATCGTCATGCGCGAATTTGACCCGATGCAAGTCCTCGGTTTGATCGATCAGTATAAGATTTCAAAGATCTTCATGGTGCCAGCAGCGATGAAAATTGTCGTTGAGCAACCCGAAGCGGCGACCACCGATTTTTCATCGGTCAAGTACATGCTCTATGGCGCGTCGCCCATTCCATTGGATTTGCTCAAAACCTGCATGGACGTATTCAAAAGCGGGTTTGTGCAAATGTATGGCATGACCGAAACGGCGGGGACGATTGTTGCCTTACCGCCTGAGGATCATGATCCCGCCGGAAACGCGCGCATGCGATCTGCCGGAAAAGCGATGGACGGCGTTGAAGTCGTCATACTCACCGAAGACGGAACCGAGGCGCCGCGCGGTCAAGTCGGGGAGATCGCCGCTCGAACAATGGCCAATATGTCAGGCTATTGGAATTTGCCGGATGCGACCGCCACGACCCTAGATGCAGAGGGATGGCTCAAGACGGGCGATGCGGGGTTCATGGACGAAGATGGCTACATCTACATCCATGATCGGGTGAAAGACATGATCATTTCTGGCGGCGAGAACATCTATCCTGCTGAGGTCGAGAATGCCATTTTCGGTCACCCAATGATTGCCGACGTCGCCGTGATCGGCGTACCAGACGAAAAATGGGGCGAAGCGGTCAAGGCCATCATCGTGCCTTCAAAGGGCAAGCAAATCTCGGAGTCAGATGTAATCGCATGGGCGCGCGACAGGATCGCAGGCTTCAAATGCCCCAAATCGGTCGACTTTGTTGACGCTCTGCCGCGCAACCCATCTGGCAAAATTCTCAAGAAGGAACTGCGCGCGCCGTATTGGGGCGACAAGACGCGCGCCGTGAACTGAGCCTCTGACTCAAGCCGAATTTAAGCGTCCATTTTCAAGATTTGTTTGCCGAAATTCTGACCAGAGAAGAGACGATTGAGCGTGGTTGGGATGTTGTCGAACCCTTCTTGAATGTCTTCTTTGAACGTGATCTTGCCCTCTCGGATCCACTGGCGCATGCGCTTCTGGGCTTCTGGGTATTCCGGGATGTAATCGAGGACGATGAACCCGCTCATGCTCGCGCGCATAAAGATCAAGTTGAAGTAATTCTCAGGACCGGCGGGCATTTGTCCGCGCTCGTATCGAGAGATTCCCCCGCAGATCACCACGCGCGCGTGCATCGCGAGATTGGCAAGCGCATAGTTCAGGATCTTACCACCAACATTATCGTAAAAGATGTTCACCTGACCCCCGCAATGCTCTTTCAGGGCCTGCTTGATGTCTTCATTCTTATAGTCGATCGCTTCATCATAACCGACCTCGTCTTTGAGCCAGGCGCACTTTTCAGGTCCACCCGCGATTCCGACTGTCCGACAGCCTGCGATCTTAGCGATTTGGCCGACCATCGATCCGGTCGCGCCTGCCGCACCGGAGACCAGAACTGTGTCCCCAGGCTGCGGACGCCCATGTTTCAGCAATCCGAAATAGGCGGTCATGCCAGTGGTGCCGAGCGCGCCGAGATTCCCGGTTAAGAGCTCATCGTCGGGAACTTTTTCGAGCTCCGCGCCAGGTAAGGTCGCAAAGTCTTGCCACCTCAACATGCCATGAACTTTGTCGCCAACGGTGAATTTTGGATGCTTCGACTCGATCACTTCACCGACGCCGGAGCCACGCATCACTTCGCCAATCTCAGTGGGCGCGACATAGCCGCCAATATTCTCCATCCAGCCTTTCTGGGCGGGATCGAATCCGAGGTAGAGCACTTTCACCAGAACCTCACCATCAGCAGGCGCCTGAACGTCCGTCACAACCT
Organism: Pseudomonadota bacterium; assembly: GCA_039191105.1. Taxonomy (GTDB): domain Bacteria; phylum Pseudomonadota; class Alphaproteobacteria; order Caulobacterales; family Hyphomonadaceae; genus Henriciella. The sequence goes on along the minus strand of JBCCXW010000208.1, from coordinate 2,926 downwards.
TCTTAAAATCATCTTCGACCAGTGGGCGCCCAGTCGGACGGCCATTGATCAACCATTGTCTATTTTCAGCCATTTGGCCCTCCCATTGTTTTTTCTCTGGCTACAGCGGATTTGGCGCGGCGAGCCATCCACCATCTATAAGCAGCTCCGTTCCGGTCACCGCGCTGGCCTCGTCCGATGCCAGATACAAAGCTGCGCTGGCGACTTCTTCAGACCGGATCATACGGCCGATTGGCTGCAAGTTTGAAAACATATCGCGCATCGCCGCAGGATCTTCGGATGCATCAAAGGCGGCCTGGTTCATCGGTGTGTCGATGGTTCCCGGGTGCACCGAATTGCAGCGAATGTTCCGATAGGTTCGCGCACAATGAACCGCGATTGATTTAGACAGTAAGCGCACCCCGCCTTTGGAGGCAGTATAGGCGGCCCCGCTCGCCAGTCCGACAAATCCTGTGATCGATGACATGTTGATGATCGACCCACTCGGTCCGCCAGGGTTATCTTTCATAACAGCAATCGCTTCACGGCACCCCAGCATCACGCCCGTCAAATTGATGTCCAGCACCTGTCGCCAGATCTCCAAACTGGTTTCCTCAATCGTTGCGCCTCGAAAGACCCCCGCATTATTGACCAGAACATCTAGGCGTCGATGGTCTGACACGATGGACCGAAGCGTGCGTTTCCAGTCTTCTTCGCGCGACACATCGTGATGAACATAAGTCGCATCAATTTCATCGGCGAGTGCAGCGCCTTCGAGATCCTGGACATCGGAAATGATGACCGTTGCGCCTTCCGCCTTGAACAATCGCGCGGTCGCAGCACCGATTCCTGACGCACCGCCCGTGATCAAGCAGACCTTGCCCTCAAGCCGTTTAGGCATAGTCCACCGCGCTCTTCGCAGCGGCGATGATGCGGTTGGCATTCGGAAGAAACTCATCTTCCAAGGACGGCGCAAACGGCACAGGTGTGTGCGGACACGTGACCTTTTTGACGGGCGCTTTGAGCGACTTAAAGCCTTTGTCCGCGACAATCGAAGCGATGTCAGAGGCCAGCGAACAACGCGGTGGACTCTCATCGACAATGACCAGGCGGCCGGTGTTTTCCACGCTTTCCAAAATGGTCTCTTCGTCCAGCGGAGATGTTGTTCGGGGATCAACGATCTCGCACTCAATACCGTCTTTGGCCAAAGCGTCCGCCGCCGCTTTTGCATGCAAGATCGAGCCGCCCATCGCCACTAAGGTGACATCGTCGCCTTCGCGCACATACTCGGCTTCTCCGAATGGAATGGTGTAGGCTTCATCTGGGACGTCAGCTTCCTGTTCATACAGTGTTTTTGACTCCAGGAAGATGACCGGGTCATCATCCCGGATGGCCTCGATCAATAGACCTTTGGCATCATACGCATTGGTCGGCATAACGACTTTCAGCCCAGGAATCATCGTAAAGAGAGGATGCAGTGTTTGACTATGCTGCGCCCCCGCGCGCATGCCGGCACCAATCATCGAGCGAAGCACCCACGGCGTCTTGGCTTTGCCGCCAAACATGTACCGAAACTTCGCGGCTTGATTGTACACTTGGTCCATACACACGCCGATAAAGTCGACAAACATAATCTCAGCCACGGGACGCATCCCGGTCAGCGCCGCCCCATTTGCCGTGCCAATGATCGCGCTTTCAGAGATTGGCGTGTCTATGACCCTCTCGCCGCCGAAGCGATCATAAAGTCCAGCTGTCACGCCGAAGACGCCGCCGACACTGCCTGGCCCGTTCGACGACCCTTGGCCGCCGGCGACGTCCTCCCCGAGCACAATCACATTTGGATCCCGCTCCATCTCTTGAGCAATGGCTTCATTAATGGCGGTTCGAACCGATTTCATAGGCATCTTTCGGTCTCCTAATAGGCTGAGGCGTAGACATCGGCTTCCAGCGCCGAGACGTCTGGTTGCGGTGCTGCAATTCCGGTTTCGACAGCCGCTTCAACTTCCGAGGCAATGTCCTGATCGACCTCATCAAGGTCCGCATCCGATAACAAACCGGCCTCCGTTACGCGCGCTCTGAAATTGACCAAGCCATCGCGGGCGCGTGCCTCTGCAATCTCCTGTTCGGACCTGTATGGCTGAGGGTCCCCGACAAAGTGTCCGAGATAGCGCGGGCATTCTGTAACAATTGTGTATGGCCCTTCTGCGGCTCGACCCCGTTCAAGTGCGCGCAACATGGCGTCGCGAACGGCAAAGAAGTCGGTGCCGTCAACGGTCTCAGCCGGCATACCAAAGCTTGCGGCCCGTTCGGCAATCGAAGGCGCGCCGACAGCATAGCTTGCTGCGGTATGCTCACCATAGCCATTGTCCTCGATGACGAAGATCGCAGGAACTTCTAACACGACTGCCATATTCATGGCTTCGAATGTCGTTCCTTGGTTGGAAGCGCCGTCGCCTGAAAATGCGACCGAAACGTTGCCGGTCTTCTTCAGTTTCTGCGTCAATGCGGCACCGACCGCGATCGGAGGTGAACCGCCAACAATCGCGTTTGCGCCGAGCATGCCCTTATCAAAATCGGCAATGTGCATGGACCCACCTTTGCCGTTACAGAGCCCGCCTTCTTTGCCCATGATCTCAAGCATCATCGGACCAATTTCACAGCCTTTGGCAAGACAGTGCCCGTGCCCTCGATGGGTGGATCCAATCCAATCATCATCCGTCAATTCATGACAGATCCCGACGCCTGACGCTTCTTGACCGAGGTAGACATGGGCAAATCCGGGAATGTTCCCGAGCGCAAATTCTTTCTCTACGCGTTCCTCAAATTGCCGAATGGCTGTCATCCGCCGATACGCGCGGATCAGATCGTCCCGACTCATTTGCAACTGCATGGGCTCTTTCCTGTACTTTGATTTCATCGTCTGTTCGTGGGGAGGAAACGTCGACTT
>JBCCXW010000207.1:0-5293 GCA_039191105.1 Pseudomonadota bacterium | reverse complement strand
CGGCTCTCACAATGCGGCGTGGTTTCGCGTTCCGAAGGCGCTGAACTGGCCCCTGAGCTGAAACCCGGACAACGCCTGGTCACCCTCGATGGGCATTTGTGGCGCTGGGATGGCTATACACGAACCGCGGCAGCGCCGATCGCGGCGGCGGAGCGCTTGGAGCAACAAGCGCGCCTGGAAGCCGCCCAAGCCGCGATTGGCCCAGCCCGACAAACATCAAACGCCGCCCAAGCAAAATATGCCGAAGCCCGCGGAGCCCGGATCGGCGCAGAAGCCGATCTCAAACAGTATCGGATCGACGTTCAGGACGCTTCAGCTCAATTGGAAACGGTACGTCGTGCGCTTGGCGCCGCGGCGCAAGAAGCAGAGCGTGCGGACTTAAAGGCCGAAGCTGTGCGCGAAAACCTGGCGCGCATCGAGGCCGATCTGCAAATTGCGACGGAGGCGTATCGGACCGCGGCAAAACCCGAAAATTCCGAAGCGCTGGTCGCCTTAGAGCAAGCCACTGAGCAAAGCCGCGCGGCACTGACATCAGCCCGCGACCGCGAAACCGAATGCCGCGGCCGGCTGACGGACTTAACCCGCAACCGCCAGCAAGCGATGGCCCGCCGAGACTCGCTTGAGAAGGATGTCTCGCGCTGGGAAGAACGCCTTACTGCCTCAAGCGGCCGGGTCGACGCTCTGGTGACCCGGCGTACCGAAGCGGCGCGCGAAGCGAGCGCTGCCAAAGCTCGACCCGACGCCTTGCAAGAGCAATTGGCGACGCTCGCGGCGCGCGTTGACGCATATGAAAGAGAACGACAAGCTGCGGCAGATACACTTGCTGAGCGCGAGGCCGAGGTTCGCGACGCTGAAGATACGGCCCGGTCAACGCAAAACCTCGCGATGAGCGCACGCGAAGCGCTTGCTGTCGCCAATACGAAACTCGAAAGCGCCACACAACGCCTCAACGAGGCCGCGGAAATCGCTCAAACGCAATTTCAGCGCTCGCCGGAAGGACTTTTGGCCATTGCTAAGTCTGACCTGGACGAAGCCGAAATGACCGACCTCGATACCAATGGTGCCGAACGTCAGCTCGAATTCCTACGCCGAGATCGCGAAGCGCTGGGCGGCGTCAATATGGAGGCCGAAGCGGAAGTTGAAGAAATATCGTCACGGCTTGGGTTACAGGCGGAAGAAAAGGCTGACCTAAGCGCAGCGATTGCAAAGTTACGCGAAGGCGTTTCCGCGCTCAATGAAGAGGGCCGCAATCGCCTTCTTTCAGCCTTTGAGAACGTCAACGAGCACTTCAAGGCTCTGTTTACAGCCCTATTCCGAGGCGGCGAAGCAGAGCTGCGTCTTGTTGACGCGGACGACCCGTTGGCAGCGGGCCTAGAGATCTTTGCACAACCGCCCGGTAAACGTCTTGGAACGCTGTCCCTAATGTCCGGCGGGGAGCAGGCCTTGACTGCGACTGCGCTGATTTTCGCTGTCTTCCTATCGCGACCGTCGCCGATTTGTGTGCTGGATGAGGTCGATGCGCCGCTGGATGATGCCAATGTCGATCGCTTTTGTAGAATGCTTGATGAGATGCGCCGACGCACAGATACGCGGTTCATTATCATCACCCACAATCCAGTGACGATGAGCCGAATGGACCGGCTATATGGTGTGACAATGCGCGAAAAGGGCGTCTCTAAGCTCGTTTCGGTCGATCTCGATACAGCCGAAGAGCTTGTCGCCGCTGAATAATCGGGGAACGATGGGCTATGAGCACGCCCGAAAAGGATGATCTAGCCGCCCGAATCGCCCGCGCCAAAAGCGCGCAGGAGCAATCGGAAAAGAAGCAGCGCCAAGCCAATGCCTCTGCGGGCACATCGGCTGGCGCCTTGGCCTTACGCTATGGCGCAGAGTTTGGCGCATCCGTATTTGTTGGGATTATGATCGGTCTCGGCATCGATCATGTGTTCAAAACGGAGCCCTGGGGCTTGTTGATTATGATGGCCTTCGGTTTGGCGGCAGGCGTGATGGGTGTTATTCGCGCCTACAAAGAGTTGACGGATGCAACTAATCCGGCCATGAGCGCCGACGAAACAGGCACCAACCCTGAAGACCAGACGCGCTGATGAATCCTTTTTTCTACCAAGTCGCCGACCCTATGAAGCAGTTCGAAGTCCAGAAATGGTTCGAACTCCCGCGCTTCTTCGGACAAGATATATCCTTCACCAATGCCGCTGGCTTTATGCTCCTCGGCGTTCTGCTTTGCATCGCTTTTTTCGGATACGCCGCGTCGCGCGGAAAGATCGTGCCGAACCGGTTACAGTCGATGGGTGAGATCGGGTATGGCTTTGTCGCCGATATGATTCGCGGTACCGCTGGCGAAGAAGGGCTGCGGTTTTTCCCGTTCGTTTTCACCCTGTTTTTCTTCATCCTTTCAGCCAATCTGATCGGCATGGTGCCTTATGCCTTCACGACAACCAGTCACATCATCGTGACGGGCGTCTTGTCTTTATTGGTGATTGGCATCGTTATCGTCTTCGGCCTATGGAAAAACGGGCTCGGGTTTTTCGGTTTGTTTGCACCGTCTCTTGGCGACATGAACATAATCGGGAAAATGGTCGTCTACGCGATTTTGATCCCGATCGAAATCATCTCTTTCATCGCGCGTCCATTGACCCTGTCGCTACGGCTTTTTGCAAACATGCTCGCCGGGCACATTTTGCTGAAACTATTCGCTGGGTTCGCGGTTACAGGCATCACCGCGGGCGGGATTGGCCTGCTGGTCGCGCCCCTGGCGTTTGGCATGGGTATTGCGCTGAATGCATTGGAATTTCTCGTTGCAGGTCTGCAAGCCTATGTGTTTGCCATCCTCACCTGCGTCTATCTCAACGACGCCTTGCACCCGTCGCACTAAGGAGCCCTCAAACTCTGCGGCCATTTAGCCGTGCTGTTTCAACTTGACGCGCCTTTGCGAACAGGGTTCACGGGGGCGCAATTCGAACGAAAGACTTCCCAAAGGAGATTCTCATGGAAGGCGATATCACTCTCGGTCTTAAATATGTCGGTGCAGGGCTTGCGACCCTCGGCATGATCGGCGCAGCGATTGGCGTGGGTAACATTTTTGGTTCATTCCTAGATGCCGCCATGCGCAACCCATCTGCTGCCCCGCAACAGACCGGAAACTTGTTCATCGGTATGGCGCTGTCTGAAGCGCTTGGTATTCTGTCATTCTTGGTCGCGATTTTGATCCTCTTTGTGGTGTAAGCCGCACTGCTTGATCTTACCGGCAGACAAGGACGCAATACGGCATGATCGCTTTTTTGATAGCTGCAGATGCGGCAGCGGACGTCGAGCAGGCTCCGTTCCCACCGTTCGAGACCTGGCACTTTCCATCGCAGGTCTTCTGGCTGGTGGTGCTTTTCGGATCGCTCTATTTTGTCCTATCTCGGTTCATTCTCCCGCGCATTGGAAACACGCTTGAGCGCCGCGAAAGTACAATCGCAAGCGACTTGGATGAGGCGGCTCGGTTGAACGAAGAAGCGATTGAAGCGCAAAAAGCGGTCGAGGTTTCGATCGCCAAAGCGCACGCCAAAGCGCGCGAGACGGCCGACAAAGCGCGAGCGAAAATTGACAAAGACCTGGCCGCCGAAACGGCAAAAGTGGATGCTGAGGTCGACAAGAAGCTCGCCGAAGCAGAAACGCGCATTGCTTCGCTCCGCGCCGATGCGATGCAAAATGTCGAAGACATTGCCAGTGACGCCGCACAGAGCGTGCTGGAGAAACTTGGAACCAAGGCCAGGAAAGCTGATCTTGCCTCAGCCGTAAAATCCGCGCTGGCCGAGGGGTAATTCTATGCGTTTCTTGACCCTCGCCCCGCTTTTTTTGATCGCCCCGATGGCGCATGCTGCCGACGAGAAAGTCGCTTGGTATGCCGATCCGACGACCGCCACCGCGATGGCGGCGCTGATTGTCTTTCTTTTCATTGTCAGCATGGTGGGCGGTTTTAAGTTCGTATTCTCCAAGCTCGATGAGCGGGCCCAGAGCATTCAAGACCAAATTGATGAGGCGCGGGCGCTGCGCGAAGAAGCCTCAAAACTGATGGCAGACGCAAAAAAGAAAGCGGCTGAGGCAGACGAAGCGGCCGAAGATATCATCAAGCGGGCGAAGGCTGACGCGAATGCGATGATGACCCAGGCGAAAGCTGATTTGAAAGCCAAAGTCGCCCGACGCGAAGCACAAGCCGAAGCGCGGATCGCGCGCGCTGAAGCCGATGCCGCGGCTGAGGTCCGCCGCGTTGCTGCCGATGCCGCAACCAACGCTGCGCGGTCGATTTTAGCCGGGTCGAATGAGGCCGACGGACTGTTTGATAAGGCGCTCACCGAGATCGACAAAAGCCTAAACTAAAAGTCCAGTTTACGCGGTGGTGTGGTGCCGAAATCTTGGGGTGACCAAAGCGCCCCTCAGGGGCTGCGTTTCTCACGCCCAAACACAGCTTTCATCATCCAATTCGGGGCGAACCGTTCAATGCGTGGGTGACGCAGCAAGACCCCTTCCATCCAACGTCGGCCCCAAAGGGAGTTTCGTCCGAGCAGGATGACGCCAAGAATCGCTATCGGCAGTCCGATCGGCAAAAGCGGGGTCACGAAGGCAATCGGAACAGCAATCGCGATCAAAACCAAACCCAGGATCGCAAAAGCTTGTCGCACCAGCGTCCGCACGCTTTCGCCAACAACCCCAAGCGGCGCTGCCGCTGCGGTCTGCTTTAACCGGTTCTTATTGAAATGAGATGATCCGTCTGCCATGGCTCTTTATATGGTTCTTATACCCACCGTTCCAACAAATATTGGCCGAAAAATGACTCTGCCAAGGGACGTCCGATTTGCATACACACAATCCGTTGAAGTGACGTGAATTTCACGTGTGAGTTTCCATAAGAACACAGTGGATCGCCGCTTTCGTCGCAGTGTCTCAGCTGCTTCTGATCTAGCACAAATCGTTTGATGATGCGCATTTAACCGGTAGACAAGGTAGCATGACGAAACTCAGATCCGTTCAAGCGCTGCGGGCCATTGCCGCCCTATTGGTATTTGGGTGTCATCTCATATCGATCGAAGCGCGTCATGCGGAGCGCGACACGTTCCTGACTTATGTCATGGAAAACGGCGCTTATGGGGTCGATCTGTTCTTTGTGATCTCAGGTTTCATTATGGTCTGGGTGGCGGGGGACACGCCGCAGAGCCTCAAACATGCTGGCAACTTTTTCTATGCCCGGGTGACGCGGATCTATCCGCTTTGGTGGCTTTTTGCCGGCGCT
>JBCCXW010000206.1:0-5305 GCA_039191105.1 Pseudomonadota bacterium | reverse complement strand
GCCCTTTATAGTTTTTGATGATCGCCCGTTCAATGAACATGAAGCCTCCTCAGTATACAGGCTCAGTCTAGCAGAAATTGCACTAAGGTCTTTGTTCCACCTGTTATTTTGGGCCATCGGCTGCGCCGACCGCGTGCTATCTTCGCTATCGCTGCGACCAAACCAGCTGCGCCGTCTTGGCCCATCCAGGTGACGCCCGACTTGTCCGGGTCAATCTGAGAACGATTATAAGCGATTTTCCTTAAGGACATGGGGCCTCTGACCCCATGGCTCTTTTTTATCTTTCCCCTTTGCAGGTCGGGGGTCGACGCTTGATCCGGTAACCTGGGGCGCGGACCGCGCAACCTGTTTTGGGACTTAAGCGTCTGTGTTGCTCCCTAGCGTCCTACAAAACAGGCAGGCGGCTGTACCTGTCTAATTCATCTCTGCCTGACATTGCCCGCTCCTTGTTCGCCCAAGGTTTCCGGCGCTCACGACCCCCGCCCTGCGGGGGAAAGAACGCGCACTTGGATTGGAGGATGCGGCGATGATGGTGCTTGGATTGGATACACCAGAGCAAGTGGAGACTTCGGAATGGGTTCCGGCTTTTAGCCGGTTTGACGCAGGCGGTCGCTTTGGCTGCAGTCCGGAGCTTTGGGCGGAAGCTTTAGAGCTTGTGCCTTATGCCCCGGTTGAAACCATTGCAAGGGTGGCGGAAATGGTTTCGCTGCGCGGGGCTGAATTGGTTAGCACGCTGATCGAGCGCTTTGACGATGTGGATGCAGCGCTCGCCTGCCTCGATGATTATGCAGGCGCATTCGATTGCTTTGAGGATTTTGCAAGCGAGGTTGCTGCGGAGCGGTTTGGGACGCACCCAGATATGGTGCTTGCGCCGCTAGAGCTGGCAGGCTTTGGCCAGAACCTGATTGAGACCGGGTCTGTTTTCATCATCGTGCTGGAAGATGATTGCCACGTCTTCTGGAGGGTCTGAGAGATGGCCCGCCAAAAGACACCGCGCCGCGATCTCTATCAAGAGGTGACAGACACAATCATCGCCCAGCTTGAACAAGGCTGTGTGCCTTGGGTGCAGCCTTGGGCTTCCAGAGATCAGATTGGGGGAACTGTTTTAGGCCTTCCAGAAAATGCCCAGACAGGGCGGACCTATTCCGGGATCAATATCCTATTGCTTTGGGCCGCTGCTATTGATGGCGGGCATGCGAAACAGTCTTGGTTGACGTTTCGCCAAGCTTTGACCCTTGGCGGCAATGTTCGCAAAGGCGAGCGCGGCACCATGGTTGTCTATGCCGATACGTTCACGCCGAAGGATGAGCAGGCGAAGGCCGCAGAGGAGGATCGCGACCCCCAGCGTATTGGCTTCCTTAAACGCTACACCGTCTTCAATGTCAGCCAATGCGAAGGCTTGCCGGATGACGTGCATGCGCTCGCCGCGCCTTTGCCGGAGCGCGAAGCGATCCCGCATGCCGAGACTTTGATTGAAGCAACCGGCGCAGATTTCCGCATTGGCGGAGACCGCGCCTATTACGTGCCGAGTGAGGACTATATTCAAGTCCCGCCGCAACAAGCGTTTTTTGAACAGATCAATTTCTACAGAACGTGTTTTCATGAAATCGGGCATTGGAGCGGCGCAGTTCACAGGCTGGACCGTAAACTGACGACCAGTCACGGCACCAAAGACTATGCCCGCGAAGAACTAGTCGCTGAGATGGCAAGTGCCTTTGTGCTCGCCTCGCTGCAAATCACGCCGACCGTGCGCAATGCGGACTATATCGGCGAATGGCTCAAGGTCTTGCAGGATGACAAGCGGGCGATCTTTGAAGCTGCCTCGCTCGCCTCAAAAGCGGCTGATTTTATTCTCGCCTTTCAGAAACCAACACAGGTTGTCGATGCCGCTTGACCGCTTTCACCCCGACGGGAGCGGCGGCGCGGCGTTTCCTTATTCGGTCCTTTCACTCCCGCACCAAAAGAGCCAATGGAGGACAAACATCATGGGCCAATTACAACTCAAAACCATTCCGCTGGAACAGCTTCACGTTTCAAAACTCAATATGCGCCACGGGCGCAAAAAGCCGGACATTGCCGACATTCTGCCATCGATCCGCGAGCATGGCATACGCCAGACGCTCTTGGTGCGACCAGAAGGCAATGGCTACGGCGTCATCGCAGGGCGGCGGCGCTTTTTTGCCTTTCAGGAGGTCGCCAAAGAGACCGGCAAACCGGGAAAGATTCCATGCGCCATCCTTAGCGAAAGCGATGATGCCATCGCCATCGAAGCCTCTCTCTTGGAAAATGTCGCTCGGTTGCCCGCCAGAGAAATGGAGCAATTCTCTGCCTTTAGACGCCTATCCGATGAGGGCCGCAGCGTTGATGCCATTGCGACGCAATTTGGCGTGACGGAGCTTTATGTGCGCCGGGTGCTGGCCTTGGCCTCGCTGATTGCGCCGATCCGCAGGCTTTATGATCAGGAGAAGATCGACGTGCGGACCGTGCGAGCGTTGACCCTCGCATCAGAGGACCAGCAAGCTGAATGGATGGCGCTCTATAAATCCGATGATGATCACGCCCCGACCGGCCAGCAATGCAAGGCATGGATTACGGGCGGCAATACGATCACAACCGATAAAGCGCTATTTGATCTTGAGACCTATGAAGGGCAAGTCATCGGCGATCTCTTTGGCGAGTGCGGCGTGTTTGCCGACACAGACACATTCTGGAAGCATCAATCTGCGGCAATTGCCGAGCAGGTTGAAACCTACCGCGAAGCTGGTTGGGTCGATATCGTCGTCTTAGAGCGTGGCCAATATTTCCAATCATGGGACTATGCCAAACGCGCCCGTACCAAAGGCGGCAAAGTCATTATGGAAATCCGCCATGATGGCAGCGTGACTATTCATGAGGGCTATTTGAGCAAAAGCGCGATTGCCAAGCAGGACAAAGCCAAGAAAGGCAAGTCTGAGGACGCGGCTGTGAAGCCTGAGCTATCCGGCCCACTGACCGAATATGTCAATCTGCACCGGCATGGCGCAGCGCGCGCTTCGCTCTTAAAAGACCCAGGCATTGCGCTACGCTTGATGCTGGCTCATGCCATGGCAGACAGCCCGCTTTGGACCATTCGTTCGCACAATCATGTGTCTCGCAAAGACACGACCGAAGCGAGCTTGGATGCCTCGCGCGCCGAAGCAGAAATGACCGAGGCGCAAGCTAAGGTCGCAGATCTTCTCACGGCGCATGGCGCATGTCCTTCCATCAAACGCAATGGCGACTCATATGGCCTGTGCCAGCTCTTTGCCGTCTTCCTGACGATGGAGGATGCAGACATTCTGCAAATCCTCGCCTTTGTCATGGCAGATACGCTGGCCCGTGGCGATGCCACGGTTGAAGCCGTGCTCTATGCCTGCGACACGCCCATAGAAGACTATTGGAAACCTGAACCCGGTCTGTTTGCCCTGCTTCGAGATAAGAGACTGGTCAACGCCATGCTGAGCGATGTGGCTGGCGAGAGCGTTGCCGCCTCGATGCTGACCGAAACCGCCAAAGCCCAGCGCACAGCCATCGGCAACCGGATCATCGGTGAAGGCTGCAAGCCCAATCCAGATTGGCGACCAGCCTTCATGGCCGTTCCGCCGACACGGTATCTGCCAAAAGCAGCATCAAGTCCGGCAGACAATTGGAACCGGATAGAAAGCCTGTTTCACCCAAAGGCGGCGGACGCTGACAGCGCCCCCGATTTGCAAGACGCCGCCTAGCGCTCCTCCAAGCTGGTACCATGTCTTGTGAAGCAAGCGCCGTCCGGGGTTGCCGGGCGGCGCTCATTTCTTGGACGCTGTCGATTGCGCCGCAAGGATTGATCCCCTCGGCGCGCTGATACGTCCGGGTCCAGATGAATAGGATTGCTTTCAATATACTTCGTGTTAGCGGCTGAAATCGCGGTCCGACATGCCTGTTGATTTCGGGGCGAGGTCAGGCCGGGGCTTCGTGTAACCTGATGTGCCTTAGGGCCTTATCCCATCCTGCGCGCGACCTTGCGGCCATTTACAGCGCCCGGCTTTGAGCTGGCGAGGCGAGCTTTTCCAGTCGGCATACAGATTTCTGGCGTCTCATTTGAGGGCGAACGATCCCTAAACGCGTCCCACGATTGGAACAGGTGACAGACATGCTGACACAGTTTTATTTCTGCTCCACACGTTCTGCGCCCGTGGGAATGCCCTGCCGCCGACGACAAAGGACCTAAGGCGACCGACGAAGGTTCGCTGAAACCTGGCGGGCAAATAAGTTTCCCCTTGGCGGCGGGGCCGCCAATTCCTCGCGCACCAAATTATTCGCCCGCTGGCGGTCCTCCGCTTCGCTACGGTCCGGGCCAATCCTTCTTTGATTTTGTTTGAATGGAGTTGTTCCGGATGCAGCGCCTTCGCGCCCGCCTTTCACGGTCCAGCGTCGGCAGGGAATTCCCCCGGCCGAAGAACTGGAGAAATGAAAATGTCAGCTATTGGTTATGTCACCCACAATCCTGAGAAGAACACGTTCAAAGGATCGCTCAAAACGCTCTCTATCGATACCGGCATCGAAATCATGCCGAACACGGACAAGACCGATGAGCGCCAACCCGACTACCGGGTCTTTTCTGAAGGCCGTTATGAAGTCGGTGCGGGGTGGAACAAGACCGGCAAACAATCGGGCAAAGACTATGTCAGCCTGACTTTTGCCGCACCGGAATTTGGACCGCGTCGCCTCTATGCGAACCTCGGACCCGCCGCCGGACAAGACGATGAAAGCGTCTTCGCCATTATCTGGAACCCAGAGAACTAAGCCGAAACGCGGCGCTTGGATCAAACCTCGCGCCGCCACGGCTCCAACCGAGGAGACCTGTCATGGCAAAGCTCTCTAAAGCTCAGCTAAGAAACCATCGCAGCGCCGAAGCGTTGCTCGCAAAGGACAAGCTCACCCTGGACGATCAGTGGGCGATCTACCAAAACTGGCACGAAGGATCAGTGAATGACATCACGGCCGCAGGGGCCTTCTTTACCCCCATCGATATGGCAATGGATTTTGCTTTCGATGCCTGCGGCGACACCATTATCGATCTCTGTGCGGGGATCGGGGTTCTGGCTTTCGCGGTCTTGCACCGCCGAAAATACTCAGGATCAATACCCAACATCACATGCGTTGAGGTCAATCCAGCCTATGTCGCGGTTGGTAAGAAGCTCGTTCCAGAGGCCACTTGGATCAACGCAAATATCGGAGATGTCTGGCGCGAACTTGGGTCATTTGACTGCGCAATCGCTAACCCACCCTTCGGGCGAACGGGCGG
>JBCCXW010000205.1:0-5310 GCA_039191105.1 Pseudomonadota bacterium | reverse complement strand
GAGCTTCACAAAACCTGGGCGTCCATGACGCCCCCCGCGAATTGAAGCGAAAAAAATGGTGGCAGACGATCTGTCTGCCACCATGAAGTCGCATACTTGCTCGAAAGAAGAATGCGTCGGAGCTCCCTCTCCAAAATCAGCCTTCAAGAAACACGGGCGTTGGAAACTGTGCCATGACCTCGCTTGGATCGATGCGGGGTCTTTCGAGAATGCTCTCGCGGCTCTCGCCAGCGCGGTACCGCTCGATCAGCGCATCGATATCGACTTTGACACCCACCGGGTTGAGATCAAAATCGCTCTGCACAAACCATTCTGTTAGCCCTTCATTGGTTTCGAAAACGTCGACCTGTAACTCGATCTCGTTATGGTCTGGATCGTGATAGTAAAGCGACAGAGTCCCGCCATGATTGATTGTCCAGAAGGGCGCAATCCCGACGCCTTTCAATCGCTCATATGTCGCGAAGAGGTCGTCTAGGTCTTCATAGGTGAAAGCGCAGTGCTGAACGCCGGTGGTTTGCGGGGGTGGGGGTTGCAAGCCCGGCATATTGGCGATCGCCACCCGGTGGTGCTCTTCGTCATACGTCAAAAACGAAACCATGGGCGTGCCAAGCACAACCTCTGCCTCAAGCACGGTTTGGTACCATTTCACCATCTCTTCGTACTGCGAGGTCCGAAAGACGATATGTGCGAGTTTTGCGGGCGCCACCTTGCCTCGTTCTTTTGCTGTCTGAGGCACGAGGGGTGGCGAAGTGAGTGTATCTGGCATTTTTGTTGACCTCCTGACCAAGAGCAATTAATTTTGCTTCAGGACAAATTATATAGTAAGAAATATGACGACTGTCAAATTTAATTCAGGGGCAATGATATGCCCAGGAGCGGTCGAAAGCGGCGAGGGCATGTTCAATTTTGTCGGAGCTGGCGCAACCGCTTGAAATAAAACGGGAAGGAGGATCCGATGCGATTTGGATTAGCGTTTTTAGCTTTAGCCTGTCTGGTGTCTTGTGCTCAGGCGATACAATCGGATGGCGGAGAAACCCCGCCTGTGAAAACAGAAGCGGAGGTCGCACCCGACCGAGCGCCAAACTTTTTGATCGTTGTCGCGGATGATCTCGGCTGGTCTGATGTCGGGGCCTTCGGCGGCGAAATTCGCACTCCCGTCCTCGACCGTTTGGCAGCGTCTGGGGTGCGCATGACAAACTTCTACGTTGCGCCCACTTGTTCACCGACGCGGGCCATGTTGATGACCGGCGTGAGCCACCATCAAGCCGGTGTCGGGACCATGACGGGCATCGGCGCGCCCAATCAAACAACCCGAAATTATGCCGCACAATTGCATGAAGACGTGGTCACGTTGGCCGAAGTGTTGAACGCAAGCGGCTATCAAACTTTGATGTCTGGAAAATGGCATTTGGCGGTCGATGAAGACCAGCGACCGGAAAAGCGGGGCTTTGATCGATCTTTTGCGTTGCTACCGGGCGGCGCAAGTCATTTTGCAGATCAACTGCCGCTCGGACCGGGCGAACCGCCTGAATATATCGAAGATGGCGAACCTGCCGAATTGCCTGAAGACTTCTACTCTTCGATTTCCTACACAGATAAAATGCTGCAATTCTTGGATGAACGCGAAGGCGATCAACCCTTTCTGGCATATCTCGCATACACCGCCCCGCACGATCCGTTACAAGTCCCCGAGGATTGGTTAGACCGCTATGACGGTGAGTACGATGCTGGTCCGTCTGAGATCCGACAGGCCCGCTTGCAGCGCCAAGTCGACCTCGGCCTTATGCCCGGCAATACGCAGCTTTGGGAGATCCCGAATTTCCCGCCTTGGCTGCCATTGCATATGACGCCCTGGGACACCCGTTCTGCCGATCAAAAAGATCACGATACCCGCCCGATGGAAATATATGCGGCAATGGTTGAACTGATGGACCAGCAATTGGGCCGCGTGATCGAACGGCTCGAAGCAGAGGGTGAGTTAGACAATACCTATTTCGTCTTTTTCTCTGACAATGGGGCCAGCGCGATTGCGCCGCTCATGTACCCAGGATCCAGCGAAGCCTGGCTGAACGAAACGTGGGACCGCAATATGGAAAATGCGGGACGGCGACAAAACTTCACCGTGCAGGGACGGGAATGGGCGAGCGCATCCAATGCGCCGTTAAGGCTTGCTAAAGGCTCGGTTGGCGAAGGCGGGATCCGCTCGCCGTTTATCGTTGCCGGTCCATCGGTCCCGGAAGGGCAAGTCAGTCGCGCGCTGGCGCATGTGATGGACATAGCCCCGACCATCTATGAACTGGCGGGGATCGATCCGGCCTCCGATTCTGTATTCCAAGATAAGCTCGTGATGCAAGGAACGTCTTTGTTGCCGGCTTGGCGATTGGAATCGGACGCGGTGCGAGAGGGGTTCATGACGGAACTCTTCAATGCCCGTGCAGGACGAGATGGAAAGTGGAAAATTGCCAACCTCCCGCGACCGCTCGGAACCGGCGAATGGGAGCTGTATGATTTGTCCTCGGATCCCGGCGAGACGGTCAATTTAGCGGCTGAGCATCCGGAGGTATTGGCACGAATGGTGGCTCAATATGAGACCTTTGCGGTCGAAAACGGGGTGATCCCGCCATTTCCGCCGCCGCGGCAAACACCGCGCCGGATGTATCCATTTGTCTGCGATGAGGCTTGTGAAGCGGCGTTTGATCGGTTCATGCAAATGCAGCCGCGCCCGGGCGAGGGGCCGCCTCCAAACGCCGAACAGTGATTTCAGAAAAATGAAGGGCCGAGTTTGGCTCGGCCCTTCATGACCACACTCATGTAGAGGCTCGCCTGCTCCGATCGAAGGCCGCCGAAAGCGGCGTTCATTGCGCGGCGCCTAGCAGACCGTTTCGTCGCGCCGCGTTCCGCGCGAGGAGTCGTCAGGTTTGCCGCCCAAGATTGGCAGAATCTTATCAAACGTGTCTTGTAGCAGTGAGGTTGGCATATCTGCCGGAAGGCGCGCTGCAATGTGACCGTCTGGGCGCACGATTAGGATGTGATCCTCGGCGAAGATTTCGTCAAATTGATCGTCCGCAGGGGCGATCTCGTGCCCCTCCAAAACGATGACGAGGTCGACGCCGCGACCAAGGTCTTTCAACCCGTCCAATGCCGACAAGACCGCATCAGCCAGTGGCTTCGACGCAAGGACAAGAAACCGGTCGGCGCGGACCAGATCCAGCACAGAGATTTGCCGATCCCCGCGCTTGAGCCAGGCATGTGGAAGTCGCGTGCCTGGCACGGTTGAGGGCTCATATTGACAGATCGGATCGTCGACAATTGGCGGCACACCATCCGGAACAATCAGCGCAGACGTGTAAGACACGCCGAGATCAAGACCGCGCATATTGAAGTGCTTCGCCTGACGTTGAATGGCCGCTTGGACTTGCACTTGGCGCTCTGGATCGTTTTTAAGACTGGTAAAGTCAGCCGCGCTAATGACGCCATCGCCATCCGTGTCGAGTGACGTTTCAACTTCTGACATTTTGAGAAAATTCTCATGGCTTTGCCGCGAATTGCTGACAGCTGATGGGCGTCGTTCAGTCTCGTATGTGTCCAGCAAAGCCGGACTGGCGCCCTTGAGAACCATGGCGATTTTCCAGGTCAGATTGTGCGCATCTTGAATCCCCGTATTCATCCCGAGACCGCCGGTGGGTGGAAAGCGGTGCGCAGCGTCCCCGACAAGAAACACGCCATCTTTTTGATATGCGCTCGAGACTTGCGCCGTCATGCGCCACGTTGAAAAGCTTTTTATGTCAATGGCCACATCGGATCCGATGGCGCGCCTTAAACGGGCTTCGAAAAGGCTCTCATCAATCCCATTTGCAGGGAGGTCTTCGCGCAGGGCATTCATATACACCCAGTTTTGATCGATATTGTGCGCGATAAAACAGCCTGCGCATTCTGGGTCCATGATCCAGTAGAGCAATCCGACGCGGTCATCTAAGTCTTTGCGGAGGTCGGCATGGAAGTGGATGGTCACATAGCTCTGGATCTGGTCGGGCCCCTCCATCTGCGCGCCGATTGCAGATCGGACACGACTACCAGCTCCATCTGCAGCAATAATGAAGCGCGATGAAATTTCAAATTCGGTCCCATCGCCGCGCTCGATTTGAGAAATATAGCCATCTTGGTGGGGTCGGTACGATTGCCAGCTATGTTCAAACAGCGGTTGGGCGGCTGCAGGCATCTGGTCAAACAGGACGCGTTCGAACTGATCTTGGCTGAGATTGCAGACGGGCGTCGGTGTCTGTGACAGCATGCGCTTCATGGTGGCCGGATCACTGATCATGGAATAAACGCCGAGATCCTGACCGAGCAGATGATCGACCCAGCGAATAAAGATCGTGTCCATTGGGTTGGACGCTTTTGCGCGAAGGCGCGCATCCGAGATCCCGATTGAACGGCAAATCTCCATGCTGCGCGCGGATATGACATGCGCCTGAGGGGCATCATGCAGACCGGCTCGTCGTTCGATCAGGACTGTCTCGACGCCGAGCCGCTGGAGCATGATCGCCGTCATCAACCCAATCGGGCCAGCGCCAACAATCAACACATCTGTTTTTTTGGGGATCACAGCTTCTGCTCGATCACCGGGTTTGTAAGGGTGCCAATTCCGGAAACTTCAACCTCGACGACGTCACCTTGTTTTAAAAACACTTGCGGATTGCGCAGCGCGCCAGCGCCCTCGGGAGAACCGGTTACGATGACATCTCCCGGCTCTAACCAGGTCACTTCTGAAATATGCGATATGAGATCCGCACATGAAAAGATCAGATCATCCATCCGCATGTTTTGTCGGACTTCGCCATTCACGCGTGTTTCGAGCGCCATCTCGTCCAGGCTCACAGCGTCAGACGTTACCATCCAAGGTCCAAAACCGCCACTATGATAGGCGTTTTTACCGGTGGTGACTTGATGGCTTCGGATTTGATACTGGCGCGCCGACCCATCATTGAAACAGGCATAGCCGGCAACATGCTGCAGCGCATTTTCGACTGACACATTCCGGCACCGTTCGCCAATGATCAAGGCGACTTCGCCCTCATAATCGAAATCGGTTTCCAGCGCGGGCTTCTCTATAGGTTGCCCAGACGCGACGAGTGTATGACGCGAGCGGAGAAAGAACATGGGCACATCGGGCGGCGCCTCACGCTGAAAAATGTGTTTGGTTTCATGGAAGTGGCTATGGGTGTTTAAACCGCAGCACCACACGGCTCCTGGATCGGGAATGACAGGGAGCCACTCGACTTCAGACACGCCATAATCAACCTTCCCCCT
>JBCCXW010000204.1:0-5331 GCA_039191105.1 Pseudomonadota bacterium | reverse complement strand
GTGGCCGCGGCAAGTTCAGAATTGGCAAAATGCAAATAGCCATCACCGCCCTGAAAGCTCACCTCATGGCGTAGCGGTACACCGCGCGCACGCGATTGCTCGCGCGTCCAGTGGCTGAGCAAATGATCAAAGCGTTGATCAAAGCTCCCGGGCCATGCCCCACGTCCCATCGACTCGCCATGCGTGTTAAAGATTAGCAAAGACAATCCGGTATCCGTCTTAGCAACTGCGCGGCTGATCAGATTATGGATCCGTTCAATCGCCATATCGGCCGAGACCTGCCCGATAAAGCGACCGGCATCAGAAAACCCGAGCTGAACGCTTAAATAGCCGCGTTGGTTGAGATACGCGATGTATTCAGGCTCATTGAGCAATTGCTCGATGAAACGCCCTCCCGTTTCGAGGGCTTCTGGTGTCTCAAACAGAGGCGAGATATCGAGTTGATGGTCGACGCCATATTGCCGCGCCAGATACAGCGCGCCCATAACCGTGGCCGGGTTTTCGCTCTCCGCGATCAAGAACCGAATGGTTGAGTCCGCATCGATGTGTTTCAGCAGCTGCGCACACATCATGAACTGACGGCGAGCGGTCGATTGCTCTAAAAACAGGTCGGCGAAGTTAACGTTCAGCGCCTGCTTCACAGACGCCAATTCAGAGAGTTTCTTCAGCGCGCTGCGCCCGAGGTCGCGATTTTCCGTTTCTAGCCTTAAGTCACGACTGATAACGGTGCGGATTTGCTCCGCATTGAGACGTAAGTGGATCCGCGCGGTGCCGAGCTTCAGCGCATCGACTTTCGCGGCGAGCGCTAAGACTTCGCTTGCGAGATCATCGCTCGGTTCGGCAGCTGCAATGGCGTTGAGTTCGTCAACAATTGGCGCAGAGTGGACCACGCGGTCCGCTTGGCGGTCGGTCAATTGATTGGCGGCGAGGACAAGATTGTCGGGTTGGGTCAGGTCTTCGCTAAAAATCTCTGCTTCGGCTTCGGTGAGCTTGGCCGCCGCATCGAGACGCTCGCCCAAAGCCTCCAGCGCCGCTTTCGTCGCGCCGCTTGCTTGGTCAGATAACGTTCCGAGATCGCCGACATAACGGCTCAGTTGCACCGCCTTTTCTTGCAGGCGCAGCGCAAAGGATTGGGACCAATGGATATCGGTGCGCCCGTCCAGATCATATCCCACCCAACTGGCCAGCGTTGGCACGCAGAGGCGCAAACTGCGCCATTGGTCCGGGAAGGCGTCGCGGGCGACCGTCAAGACCGTTCGAGCGTAAGCCAAAAGCGCGGTTTGGGCGTGCGCAAGTGTGGTTTGAACTTCCTCATGCTCGCCGAGCAGTGAGATCGATTTCGACCAGATCCGCCCATCGGCTCGAACCGCCATGCGCAGCGCCTCCGCGCGGGTCACCGAAGGATCTGAAACATAAGCTGCGAATGCGGCCCGAATGTCAGGGGACAGGGCGAAGGTGGGATGCGCTGTGAAAACGACGCCGCCCAGTGGCGTCTCCATTAGAGATTTAAACGCGTCCCAGCCGTCGGTCGCAATTGCCTGTAAGCGCGCTTTTAAGTCTGTTTCGGTTTGGTGCTGACGCCGAAACCGATCAGCGCGCGCCACGATCAAAGCCCCATAAACGGATTGGCTCGTCGCGGATAAATCCGCAAGGGAGAGGGCGCCCGATTCCAGGCTACGAAACAGGTCTTGGGCATAAGCAAAGACGGAGTTGGTGCGTGGATCTTGATTGATCCGCGCCGCATGTTCGCGCAGAGCCGCTTTCGCATCGTCAATGGTCGGCGCATTTGTGTCTAACGCTGTCATGAGCGTCGTGTACCGAGAATGCCGTTACGTTACCAGTCCCCATCGCGGCCATCTTCTATGCAAATCAGCGCTAAAGCTGTTCCGGTTCGCGAAGAGAGGAGTGCAGGTTTTGGGTGTGGGTCGCGATCATTTGCGCATAGTTACGGATGATCGGGCCGGTCTCTTGCGCGCTGGCTTGTAGGCAAAGTCGCACGACGCTGCTCCAGAGGTGGCAGACCAAGAGCGCAGTCGCTTCGACATTTGCATCCGTCCTTGTCGCGTCCAGATGCGCCTGCATACGCGCACTCAGCACGGCAGCATTCCTGCGTGTGTTGGCGAAGTCAGCGGCAGCGATCACGGGATCGACGCTCGCGGACGCCCAAATTACCATCATGGCGGGCTCGGATTTCACAACGTCAACATGGCTGAGCAATTGCGCTTCGATTTGGTTGGCCAATTGATCGACCTCCGAGAGGCTCAGAAAGGTTTCTGCCACGCTGGCATCGATCCCGCGCATTTCTTCAGCAAACAGCTTTTGGATCAGCGCCGTTCGGGACGGAAAGAATTGATAGAGCGTACCCACGGCAACGCCAGCCGCGCGCGCAATGTCAGTCATTTTAAGATCGAGCGATTGTGTTTCCACGACGCGGCGACGCGCGGCGTCGACGATTTTTTGAACCTTCTCGCGGCTCCGGGCCTGCGTCGGTTCGATCCATTCAGGCGCAAGGTCAGTCATCCATCTTGACATAACACGAATATTATTCATGTCTCAAACGTGAAGAATATTCGTTTTTAAGGAGAGGCCAATCATGGCACCGCTTTCCATCCTTTTATGGATCAAAATCATCGGGACGTTTTTCCCAGTCGCTGCGCCACTCTTGGTGTTGCCCAAGGCGAAAATCGATGCGCTGTCGGGCTTCAGCCCCTCAGATGTGACGATTTATCGGCTCTATGGCATGGCGGTCTTGGCCCTGCTGGTGGGGTACGCGGGCGGCTATTTTCAAATTGAGGCGGGCCTCTTCCCAATCGGCGTCCTGGCGATGGGGTTCGTCTCGAATGCCGGCGCATTCGCGGTGATGGTGATCACCGGACGGGCGGCGAAAACCCCGCTCACCGCCGCTTTCTTCGCACTGATTGCAGTTGGCTTGGCCATCGCATTCTTGTTTCAGGACGCTGCGATGACCCCGCTCTGGTAGGCCAAGCGCTCATGCGAACTGGAATGTGTTGCGCTCATTCTCCGTTGTGACGGTGATGCGCAAGCCAATGGGGCTTTCCTCTTCGAGCAAGCGCGGCATCGCCTCTGGCGCCGCAATGGCAATAAAGCGCTCACCGGTCTCGCTACGTGCGAAAATGATCCCTCCGCTCGGCCCGTCTCTGCCATAGGTCACGGTGTAGGTTTCGATCGTGCCGGCGGATGGCGCCTCCATCAGGGTCACTTTTGCAGGCGGTTTGGCCATCGGAGCGATCGGCGCGAAGCTTTCAGGGCGTTCTGTGGACCAAATGCCGACCGCTTCCTTGGTCATCCATCCGCCATTCGCGAGCACCAATCCATAGGACCCGGCTTTCGCGCGCAACCATTCGGTCATACTGACCAAACCGTGCATTGAATAATTGTTGCCTGGCCCGCCAAAGAAGGGAAGGCCTCCTGTCACGGTAAGCGGCCGCGTCTCGGTTTTATGGTCAATGCCGAGCTCGGCCATGGCGCTAAACACCGCGCAGGGAAAACAGGAATAAAGATCAAACGCGCCTATCTCGTCCGCGGTCAGATCGGCTTGTGCAAGCGCGCGCTCGATCGCAATCTTCATCGCCCAGGACCCATCCAGTCTTGGGCGTACGGAAATGAAATCATCGCTGGCCTCACCGCTGCCATGCAAATAAAGGCGTTTGGTTTCGGCGATCCCAAGCGCGTTGGCTTTGTCTTCAGACATCATCACGAACGCAGCGCCTTGGTTCACGGCATCTTGCGCGATGTGCCATTTCAAAAATGGGTCGGCGAAAGGATAATTCGCTTTGCTCGGAGTCGCGAGGAATGCGGCATCGAACGTGCTTGTATCAAATTGCGCGTGCGGATGGCCTGCTGCAATGGCCGCGAATTTGGCAAACAGATCCGACATCGCGGCGCGCCGCTCTGAGCGGGTCTGACCGGCACGCGCCGCCATTGCGTTTTCGAAGAGGGCGTAGAAATAGGCCGGCGCGATGATGCCATGTTTGATCTCTGCCCGTGACAGCAGCATATCGCCCATGCCGCGGTCTTCCACGTCAAGATCATCGCCATCTGCCCATTCGATTTCAATCCCATGCTTGCGGGCGGCTTTGGAGGCTTTGTTGGCCTCAGAGCCGGTCACGAGCGCGCAGTCTATTTCGCCCGCGAAGATCCGCGCCGCCAGTTCATTGGCAAGCTGTTGCGGGCTTTGCCCCCCGACCGCGGCATAGATCGCGTGGTCAGGGGTCGCGTCAAGATCACGCGCAATGGTGCCGGGCAGGTTTGTATTATGGCCATGCGGATGACGATCGCCAGGCACGCTGTCTTCGAAAATCCGAACGACCGCGAGCATGTTGATGTGGGACGCGGCGATCCCAGCATCCGCCAGCGCGATCTCGCTGGCCCGCACGCACAAACGCTTCGGGGAAGGGGCTCCCTCCGGTCCTTGGGTTCCATCCCAGTGATCTGTCACCTGACCTACGCCAACCAATACTGGCATCGCACCTTTGGTCATCGCGGAGCTCCCTTTTGTCCGTTAGCGCGAGGGATAGCCCGTTGCCGACCAGCTTCAATCCATTCCGTTGGGAGAACTTGGTTTTGAATCTGCCGAAGCCTTTGACGGATGTACTTTGCGGCTGACCGGTAATGGCTCGGTCCGGCGGCTTCAGCCCAGCGACCTGTGGTCCAAGTGTTCTTTGCGCCAGGCATAGGCGCGCCATACAAGTCCGAATTGCTCAACCCCGTGAGGAAGTCTAATAGCGTCTGATGGCCATTATAAAGCGCATGCTTTGCTTGGTCCCACGACATCGTCTTCTGGCGCATGCGTAGATCTCGATTGTAACGTTTGAGATCGTTCCACTTATAGGTCTTGGCCGGGAAATAGACCTCTTTGCCGTCGACGCCGTCTCTGTACCACCCGAGGAAAAGGTCGATCCAGTGCGCTCGGTGTGCCACGATGTCTTTAATCGATGTCTCGTTCTCGTCCACGATGAGTGTGGCCTCGTCTGGCACGCGCGATACAACCGACCAGAGCTTCTCCCATTCGGTCTCGGTGACCGATAACAGTTCCGTTTTGCTTAAGGCTGCAGGCATTGTCTGAAACTCGTGTTGAACCGCGTTCCAAAGATCACCCCGTCTTGGAGTGTTCTATATGGGATTGTCCTGACAAACACGGCTGAGCGACCTCAAGATCAGGCAACAATCGCGGCTTCGGTACGTTCTTTGACAAGGTCCAAGGTGACCTCAGGGGCGAGTTCGACGATTTTCAGCCCGCCGGTCACCACATCGAACACGCCGAGATCGGTGATGATCCGGTCGACAACGTTTTTACCGGTCAGGGGCAGG
>JBCCXW010000203.1:0-5354 GCA_039191105.1 Pseudomonadota bacterium | reverse complement strand
CAAACGCGATCCATCCCGGTCGTCCGAAAGCGCGACTCGATTTCGGTTTTTCAGAAGGCGCCGGTTCGAATTCCGCATCAATCGGCGCGTCATCCCCTGAAATGGGCGGCACGGATGATGTCGACATTGCTGGCCCTCCCGTGGGAATCACTTCGTGCAGTTTATATCGTGTCGCGTCATGCCGAAAGTGTGGCGATCAAAGACTGCAGCGCATCGATAAGGCCATCTTCATTTGGATGTACCGCGATCGCAACCGGTTGGAACGGCAACCCATCCAAAGGCTGGTGCGCTCTGTTGGAAATCGCAACTAAGGCGCAGCGTCTTAAGGTTTGATGTTTCGCCAATGCCGCGAAGGCTTGCGCGCCTTTTGCTGAATGGACCAGCAATACGCAAGGCCTGTCTATGACGATCAAGTCTTCCACGTCCTGAGGTAGCGAAGAGGCCGGCTTCATTTCATAGATTGGCGCGAAAATCAGACCAAAACCGAACCGCTCAAGTTCGGATTTTAACGTCCCTGCGGCCGCTTTGTTGGCAATGTGGAGAAGCGGCTTTTCGGCAGGCGCGCTCTGGTCGGCAATGTAGCGCGCAAGATCAAGAGCGTCGCCCGCGGACTCGTTCACCGTCGCAAAGCCAGCCTGCCGGGCTGCCAGTGCGGTCGCTGGGCCGACACACCAGGCAGGAAGCTCGAAATCGCCGCGGCGATCAGCATAGGCCCGAACGCCGTTCGCGCTGGTAAAAACGATCCCTGATAAGGTCCCAGTTGCCGGGATTGGGATCTCGCTTCGCGCGTGAAAGCTTAGCATCGAAGCGATGATGGGGTGCAAACCCAGATCCTCTAATCGCTTTGCTGTCTCGCACGCGCCAGGTTCGGCACGGGTCACGATAATCGGGATATCCACCGCGTTTGGCATTTCGACTCAGTCGGTAAATACGGGCAAATCGCCGCCCGCTTGGTCGCGAATGGACCGGCCCAGCTCACGCCCCAGATTTGCGAGTTCCGGCAGAGACGTCGAGATCAGTGCAGTGGCGTCTGCCATCCATTTGTTTTGCCCATCTGGACTCAGCACCTCGCCGCGCAAATACCAAGCGCCGTCACGCGGTTGCATCTGCGCGGCCATCGCCGTGCGGCAGGAGCCGTCGAGTTCGGCGAGAAAGGCGCGCTCAGCTGTGGCCATGGCACGCGTGGCGGCATGATCGATCTGCGACAGGGCATCGGCAATCACTTCTGGCAAGTGATCAGCGCGAGCCGCAACGGCGACAATGCCCTGACCGGCGGCGGGCAGCAGATCTGCGACCGGGACTGGGTGAGCTTTATCGTGCAATCCCAGGCGCTGAAGCCCGGCCATCGCTAAAAAAGTTGCGTCTGCTTCGCCGCGCTCCAGTTTTTCGATCCGAGTTTCAACCCGGCCGCGAAATGGAATGACCTTTAAGTCAGGCCGCAGCGATAAGGCTTGAGCCTCGCGCCGCAGGCTGGCCGTCCCGAGCACGGCGCCCTCTGGCAAGTCTTGCAGTCGTTGGATGCCATTGGTGGTTAAAAACCCATCGCGAGGATCTGCCCGCTCCGGAAACGCCATCAAGCTTTGCCCGTCCGGTAGGATGCTTGGAACGTCTTTCAAGCTGTGAACGCCGATATCGATGTCGCCGATATCCACCGCATGATCGATTTCGCGCGTAAACAGACCTTTGCCACCCGAATTGATCAGGCGCTCTGACATGAGTTGATCGCCTTTTGTGGTGAACGTGACGATTTCAGGCGTAAGGTCGCCATTGCTGGAGTTTTCTAATGCGGTCGCAACCCAGCGCGCTTGATACAGGGCGAGCGGTGACCCCCGCGTTCCAATTCGGACGATCTGCGAGTCTGCCATGAATGCTCGATTCCTCCCGTCACCGACCAGCTAACGCCGATGCGCCAGCCCCGCAAGTCGCGGTCCGACCTCCGCGCGCGGCATATCCTATGTCTGCAAATGGTTTTCGAGCCGAGATCCAGTGTCTATATCGCCTTTATGGCGACATCTGTGACGGTTCTGGGCATTGAAACAAGCTGCGACGAGACGGCCGCCGCGGTGGTCAAACGCCAGCCGGATGGCACGATCACTATTCTTTCAGAAATCGTCAGAAGTCAGATCGATGCGCACGCGCCCTATGGCGGTGTTGTGCCGGAGATCGCGGCCCGCGCGCACGCAGGGTTGGTTGATCATGTGGTCTCCGCGGCAATGCAGGCAAGCGAGCATACGTTCGGTGATTTGCAGGGGATCGCTGCGACCAGCGGGCCCGGCCTCATCGGCGGCGTCATGGTTGGCATGATGACTGGCAAAGCGCTGGCCATGGCCAGTGGCAAAAGCTTCATACCAATCAACCATTTAGAGGGCCATGCCCTGTCACCACGCCTTGCTGCGATATGTCCGTTCCCCTATTTGCTTTTGCTCGTCAGTGGTGGCCATTGCCAGTTTATCCAAGTCGACGGGCTCGGCGATTATCACCGACTTGGTTCGACTATTGACGATGCCGCTGGCGAAGCGTTCGATAAATTGGCTAAAACCCTCGACCTTGGCTTTCCAGGGGGTCCAGCCGTGGAAAAACTCGCGCAGAGCGGCGACCCGGCACGCTTCGACTTGCCGCGCCCACTTCTGAAACGGCCCAATCTCGAGATGAGTTTTGCTGGTTTGAAAACGGCAGCGGCGCGGATTGCGGCGGCCGACGTTTTAGACGGCCAAGCCCGCGCAGATCTGTGCGCCTCTTATCAAGCGGCAATTGCGGACTGCCTCGCTGGTAAAGCCGCGCGGGCTCTGGCGGCGACCGAGCCGGACGAGGCGGGTGAGCGTCGATTGGTCGTAGCAGGCGGGGTTGCGGCGAACAAAACCATCCGTGAGGCGCTCAATCGGGTGGCAGAGCGTGTCGGCGCGCAATTGATCGCCCCGCCATTGCGCCACTGCACAGACAATGCTGCCATGATTGCGCTTGCTGGTGCTGAGCGCCTCGCGGCAGGGTTGGTGCCCGATGATGCAATGCGATTTGCAGCCCGTCCGCGATGGCCACTCGATGAGGTTTCGGCAGAGAAAAATCCCGCTTATGGTGGGGGTAAGCGCGGCGCGAAAGCCTAAAACTTGAAAGCAGACCGGAGGCGAATGCCAGCTTCGATTTCTTCGCCTTCGAGTTGGATCGTATCGTCGATGTCTTGCGACCCAATCGTTAACTCACCGCCAACCGAAATTCGCGGGGTAATTTGAAACTCGGCTTCGGCCATCATTTCTTCTTTGGCGAGCGGCGAGTCATCATCGCGTGAGGTGAGGTCGAAGCTCAGGCTCCAACGGTCCCCTTTGATCCAGGCCAAACTAAACGTTTGCGATGGGCGCGCATCCCAGACCGGGCCGTTGAAGTCGGTATCATTGAAGCTGAAGCGCTGAAACCATTCCGGCTGCGCCTGCTCGGTTTCGGCAATCGATGGCGCTGGTACCTCAGGCAGGTCTTGTTGCGCCATCGCCGGTAAAGCGAGACCCCCAAAACACAAGAAAGACGCGATCAGCAAACGCATTTGATAACTCCTACCCCCTACATAGCGATTGCGATGCTTAATAGTACCCTAATTTCCGGTGAAATCTATAATTTCTTGTGAGAGTGTGATTTCGACAACAACGCCCTGAGACTCGAAGGTTTCTAGGGGTGACTGTATCTCGTCTCGCAGGTATGCGACCGCGATCCGCGTATGGCGCCCAAGATCGCGTCCCGCACCGAACCGCCAGCCCTGCGTTTCCAAGCCCGCATTATCATCATCTGATACACCATATTCTAAAGAAAAATCAGTGTTGTAGGCCTCTTTGAACAGACCTGTGCTCCAAGCCCTATAATGACCCTGTTGGAAACCATTATCGGATTCGAGCCAAGACGCGCCGAGGGTCCAGCCAGCCTGCTCAATGCGCGACCCTGCCGACCAGGTTTCGACGCTGGTGTACGGACCGTTCACGTCACCGGAATTTGGGTCTGCGGTGGACCACCCGATACCAAGATCCACGCGCAAGCCCGAATCAGGCAACCGTCTTGTCGCATTCAGCGCGACTTCCACGGCATGTTCGAGATTCGGCGACAGCCCGTTCGTGCCGCTGGCCGGACGGCGATCAAGCCCGTCCGCATTGAGTTCTGGCGTGTAGCTGATCCCCGCTCGTAGCCCCAAAAGTCGCGGGCTTGCATAGGAAATTTTACCGCTCGGACCGGTCAGGTCATGCCGGGTTTGTACCGAGCTGAGGCCCGTCGGGTCGAGTAAGCTCGAATCCAGACGGGCATGTGCGAGCACCGATTTGGCCCCTTCGTGAAACCGCGCCGCGACGCCGAGATCCTTTCCGACGCGGAGCTCACCATAGCCTCCATCGACCTGCAAATAGGTTGTTTCTAAGCGGGCGCGTAAATCCGAGGATCTGACCGGTGCGGCTGAGGACAAACCAGAAAACGCCCCCACCGGAGCCGACATATCAGACCCGAACCCTCCAATCCCGCCGACGCGCGCGGGGTGGTCACTTTGGAGGCGCAAAGCACCGCGCGCCCGAAGCCGTAGCCCATTCTCCAAAACCTGCTGCGAGGTCGCGATCAGAGAGACTTCGCCAAGCACAGTTTCAGACTCGACCGCTTTTCCATCATCCATAAGCGGCGCAATGACGGTCACCATTTCGGCGTCGATTTCGGTCTCGAGCGGGCCATTGCTTTGCGCCCAAACGCCAGTCGAGAGCATGACGGTGGGCGGCAGGAGTTGAACGAAGCGACGCGGCATGAGCCTCCTAGGCGCCTGCACAGAGCGAAAACACATGACCACTGGCAGGCTGAGTATCAGGTGTTATAGAGACTCTTATTCTACAAGAACATGCCAACGGGAATTGACAATATGCAGGCCGTTTCATCCTTTTTCATTGCGGTGTTCGGGGCACTCGCACTGACCGGCTGCGTTTTCGGTGGCGGCGGCGACGATAATGTCGAAGAGCGTGTCGTCGAGGACATTGCCGGTGGGGCAAACCCGTATTTGTGGCGGGCGACGCTGGATACGCTCAATCCTTTACCACTGGTCAGCGCCGACCCGTTTGGCGGAACGATCATCTATGATTGGCACGCGTTTGAAAGCGCCGCTGACGAACGGGTCAAAGCGACCGTCTATATTCTCGATTCGCGGTTGCGTGCCGATGGGGTCAAAGTCAGTGTTTTCCGGCAGGTGAACCAGGACGGCATTTGGGCTGACGCGGCGGTTGACCCTGAAACCGGTATCCAACTCGAGAATGCGATCCTCGCAAGAGCCAGAAATCTCAAAGCCTCCGAACTCGATTAAACCTTCAAGCCACAGGCGCAATGATGGCCTCAAGATACGATCCGCAAGT
>JBCCXW010000202.1:0-5428 GCA_039191105.1 Pseudomonadota bacterium | reverse complement strand
GCGAGACGAGCAGGGTTGAGCAAACCTTGGCGCATGATTTCTTCACTTTCCCAACAAGCCATTCTGGCTCCAAGGATTGGAATACTGTCAATTTCAGAAAAATTTGCAACAAATTGTTATAGTTAACGCAACTTCTTCAACCAAAACATCCGCTTTGCCTCAGCGTGAATTTGTCGGTTGCAGCTGCGTTTCGCTGGCCACATCGAGCGCTGCGGTATCCCGTGTCGCAGCGTCGGGCCAGACGGGCTTATAGCGGGTCTGACGCGCAAATCGCGCAAACCAAGCCAGTTCAGTGTTGATTTTGAAGAGTTGATTGGCGGGCTTACGGAAATTGTGCGGTTCGCCAGCGGCTTGATACAGGACGGTCGGAGTCCCCGTCGCGCGAACGCCGCGATACATCAATATGGATTGCGTGGGCGGCACGCGAACATCATTTTTTCCCGTAAAGAACAGCGTCGGCGTCGACACTTTGCGGACATCTTTAAGCGGAGAGTCACGCCAGTATTGCCGCCTTGGCGGACGGCGATCCCACGGACTGCCCCCGAAAATATGGCGCCGCCAGTCGCGGATATCGCTCTCACCATGCATGGACAACCAATCGGCCACGCCGGCCCCAGAAGAGGCAGCCGCGAAGCGCTCTGTATGCGTGATCAGCTTATTGACCATATGCCCGCCCGCGCTCCAGCCCATTTTGATCAATTGATCCGGGTCGGCGAGGCCGCGTTCAATCATGGCATCAATGCCGTCCATTACATCGTGATGCGCGTTGCGGAAGTAACCCCCGACCATGTCACGCACGAATGCGTCGCCATAGCCTGTGCCGCCGCGATGATTGGGCAAAAGCACCAGATACCCTTGCGCCGCCAAAACGGGCAAATAACGCGAAACGTTCCAGCTGCCAAAGCGAGAGGAGTTGAGCGGGCCGCCATGTGTGATCGTCACCAAAGGATAGCGCGCGCCAGGTTCGAAGCCGATGGGATAGACCAAAAGCCCCTCAATTTCTGCGCCGCGCCGGCCTCGCCATGTTACCGCTTCCTGACGCGGCATCAAAAACCGATTTGACCAATCAGCATAAACATTGGTGGCGCGCCTTAAATCACTTGAGCCAGCCTCCCAGATTTGGAAATCGCCTGGCGCTGCGGCTGCTTCCAATCGGGCGACATGGGTATCGATCTTGGGAACATAGATCCAGTCATCAATGCTGTGATCGCCTTGAGTGAGCTGCGAGAGGTCCCCAGAGGCGAGCTCATAATAATAGAGATTTGCCCGCAGGCCGGTATTGCCGATAATGTAAAGGCCGCGGCCCGCGCGATCCCATCTGACGTCTAAGGCTTCAAATCCCAAACCGCCGAACAAACGCTCCGGGTCGCCGCTGCGGCTTTGTAGGAAGACTTTTGGTTCATAATAGGGGTCGCCCGCGGCGTTGACGGAGGCAATATAGGCCAAGTGTTCGCCATCCGGTGAGATTTGCGGGATGCTTTCATAGTAGGAATTTCCGGTCCAACGGGTCAATTCACGCGTTTGAGTATTGAAAACAAAGACTTCGCCGAATTGCCGCGAGTCGAGTTGGTGATCCGGTGTTTGCAAATAAGTGAGATAGTGACCATTGGCCGACAGCGAGACATCGCGCACCGAAAACGGTCCTTGGATCACCGCACGGGCGTGGCCGGACTCCAGATCGTGGAACCAAATCTCGCGATTGGCGTTGGCTTCGAAGGGTGGGATGAGCCAGCCATTCTCCAGGAATGCCGTGTCGGATGCCGGTTGCTGCCTTGGCGCGACGAAGTAAAAACCGGACTCATCTGGCGCCCACACGATATCGGTCAGCGGTTCCCCATGGAAGGTCAGTTGCGTGCTGGTTTGCTCCCGGATGCTCCAGAAATGAGCTTGCGCGTCATCGGACGCGGCGGGCTTGCTGAGATACACGAACCCGCTGCTATCGGGGCTCCACCAGACCTGCCGGTCAGAGCTTTCCGCCGATGCGGGCGGCGGCACGGCTAAGGCCGAACCGGTTTCGAGATCAATGAGTTGGAGCCGACGGACGATCCGGTTCGACTCCCAATCTGTTTGCGATTTGAGATAGGCCAGAACGCGACCATCGGGCGAAAGGCTGGGCGCGCTTAATCGAGGAAACTCGATCATATCGACAGCGGTCATCCCTCGCGGAGTCTCGGCAGCGGCGAGAAAAACGGACCCGAATGCTAGGAAGAGGAGAGATAGAAGCTGGCGAACCATGCGCGCAAATTAATCGGTGTAGAGGAGGGCGCAATGAGAATTCAGTGCGGTTCACTCAAGCGTTACCGCCGGTGATGTGCAAATGCGCCGGATCGACGCCAAGCAGCCCCAGCGTCAACTCCCATTTGGTGGAGTGGGCGCGACCGAAGACGATCTCTTCATGCGGGTCCGATACAAGCCAAGCGTGCTCTGAAAGCTCATGCTCAAGTTGGCCGGGGCCCCAACCCGAATAGCCGAGCGTCATCGTCGCTTGCGCTGGGGCGCCATCCGTGGCGAGCGCGCGCAGCACATCGCGCGTCGCGGTCATTGAATAAGCGGTGGCGACTTCAACCGTCGCGCCTTCGCTAAAATAATCATTTGAATGAACAACGAAACCGCGATCCGTACCTACGGGCCCGCCATTCAGAACATAGGAGTCCGGCACCTGAATGTCTTGATCAATGCCCAATTGGGTGAGCAGTTCCGGCAATGTGAGATCATCGATCGGTTTGTTCAGCACGAGGCCCATCGTATAGTCATCGCTATGGGCGCAGATCAGAATGACCGATTTGGAGAAACGCGGGTCCCCAATGGCGGGCATCGCAACAAGCAGTTTTCCGGTTAAATCCTGCATGTGCTGTCTCCTCATTTTGATGCGAGGCTAACCCGCCCATCAGCTTTGACAAGGTTTGTCATTGCGAGCTTCGATGAGACGTTTAAGTAAGCCGAGGAATTGAGGAGATTTTAAGATGAGCATAGCGATTGGTGATAAGCTTCCGGATGCAACTTTCATGGAAATGACGGCGAACGGACCTGAACCAAAAACCACGGCAGACATATTTGACGGCAAGACAATTGCGCTTTTTGCGGTCCCTGGCGCGTATACGCCGACATGTTCGGCGAAGCACCTGCCAGGCTTTATTGAGAAGCAGGGCGATCTGGCGGCCAAAGGGGTCGATGAAATTGTCTGTACGGCGGTGAATGATGTTTTTGTCATGGGCGCTTGGGGCAAAGCCAATGACCCAGAGGGCAAAGTGCGGATGCTGGCGGATGGCAATGGCGCCTTCGCGGCCGCGCTGGGGCTTGAAATGGATGCCAGCGGGTTCGGAATGGGCAAACGCTCGCAGCGCTACTCAATGCTGGTCGAAAATGGCACGGTCAAAGCCCTAAATGTTGAAGATGGCGGGGCTTTTGAAGTGTCCAGCGCGGATTACTTGCTCGGGCAAATCTAGACGTCAATTTGAGCGGCTTATCGCCCAATCCCGCCGCTCAGAGTTTCGTAAGAGAATCGCATGATACGGCGTGTTTCCAGGAGAAGTACGCCGTTTTTCGATGAGAAATTATTGTAAAACGGAAAATCGCTTCCCATGTTAACAGGAGTTCATCTTCAGGGAGAACCATAATGGAAGCCAGTTTTATTGTTGTCGCGATCCTTGCGGTGACCGGTTTGGTGCTGATTACATCGGCCGTCAAAGTCGTTCCGCAAGGGTTTAACTATACGGTCGAGAATTTCGGGCGTTATACCAATACGCTCGGCCCGGGTCTGCATTTTATCATGCCGTTCTATCAGCGGATCGGCCGTAAAATGAATATGATGGAGACCGTGCTCGATATCCCCACTCAAGAAGTGATCACGCGGGACAATGCTCAGGTGTCTTGCGATGCGGTGGTGTTTATCCAGGTGATTGATCCTGTCTCCGCCGCTTATGAAGTGAATAATCTTGAGAATGCGATCACCAATCTCGCTTTGACCAATATCCGGACCGTGGTCGGTTCTATGGACTTGGATGAGGTGCTCTCAAACCGAGACGATATCAATGCCCGGCTGCTCTCGGTGGTCGATGCAGCGACCAATCCGTGGGGCGTGAAAGTGACTCGGATCGAAATCGCAGACCTATCGCCGCCAGCGGACATTACCGAAGCCATGGCGCGGCAAATGAAAGCTGAGCGTCTGAAACGGGCTGAGATTTTGACCGCCGAAGGCGACAAGCAGTCTGCCATTCTGAAAGCCGAAGGTCTCAAGCAATCGCAAATTCTCGAAGCAGAAGGGCGCCGGGAAGCGGCCTTCCGCGATGCCGAAGCGCGCGAGCGTGAAGGCGAGGCGGAGGCCAAAGCGACGGCATTTGTGTCCGAAGCGATTGCCCGCGGCGATGTCAACGCGATCAATTACTTCTTGGGCCAGCAATATGTCACAGCGTTTGAAAAACTCGCCTCTGCAGGGGGCAATAAGACGGTCATCATTCCGGCAGAGTTCAGCTCTATCATCGGAACCATTGAAGGGATCCGCGGGCTGACCGATGCCGCGCAAACAAGTTCCAATGCCAGCCGCACAGCGGTGCCGCCGGCGGGAACCCGCGACTAAGAAGGAGGTCTGATATGCAAGGCTTAGAGTTTACCCTTTGGCCGCTCACTGCATGGCATTGGTTGGCCTTAGCGCTGGTCCTATTCTCGATCGAGATGATGACCGGCACGTGGGACCTGCTTTGGGTCTCCATCGCCGCGGCGCTGACCTCGGCCTTTGCCGCCTTTGCCCCGGCGGGCATTGCCGGTTGGGAAGGGCAGATGATTGTCTTCGCTGTGGCGACGATCACGTTGTTCATCACCGGGCGGACGGTGTTTCGAAAACTGCGCGAAGAGGTCGAAGAACACCCGACCCTAAACAAGCGTATGGCCGGCACGCTCGGCCAGCGCGGGGTCGTGGCGGATGATTTCGCGGGCGGTCTCGGCCGGGTCAAACTCGGCGACACGGTCTGGTCGGCGCAGAGCGTGGACGGGGCCAACCTGGCCAGCGGAGCGGCTGTGATCGTTGAGGCCACAGAGGGCAACACGCTCAAAGTCCGCCCCGCTTAGCCGCACGTCCCCCGTGCGCCTTCCCTCTTCAAAAGCCGCACCGACACGGGGCGGCTTTTACCTTTTGTTAACTGCGACAAAAGCCTTATACGCGCTCTGCGAGCATAGTTAATATTCCGAGTGTCTCAATATTTATGAGCGCCGGTGAATATTATTGATTTGTTTGCCGAACCCTCATTTTACCCATCATCGCGACAAAACAAGAGACCGCGATGACTATGAAACGCCCGAATGCTTTCACACCGCTGACGCTGCGCGCCGGCCCGCCGATTAGCCCGCCCGCCGCAGCCCCCGCCTTACCGGCCGCCCCGCTCATTCAGCCGCTCCCTCGCCACCGGACCTGGCGGACCATGTTGCTCGGCTC
>JBCCXW010000201.1:0-5431 GCA_039191105.1 Pseudomonadota bacterium | reverse complement strand
TTCGGCATCTGGACCCGTGGAGATCTTGCGGGACGTAGATTTCGCTTGTGCAGCGGGCGAATCCGTTGCGATTGTTGGACCGTCAGGGTCGGGCAAGTCGTCTCTGATTTCAATCGGGGCCGGTCTGGAGCGCGCGACCTCAGGGGCGGTGGAATTGCTGGGAACCAATCTGTCCAGCCTCAACGAAGACGCGCTGGCGCGATTGCGGCGCGGTCGGGTGAGCATGGTGTTTCAGTCGTTCCATTTGCTGCCGACCATGACCGCTCTCGATAATGTGCGCGCGGCCTTGGAAATCGCTGATATGGATGATGTATTGGATCGCGCCAAAGACGCCTTAGATGCGGTCAGCCTATCCGACCGTCTCGATCACTATCCGGGACAATTGTCCGGCGGCGAGCGCCAGCGCGTCGCGGTGGCGCGGGCTTTGGCTTGCGGTCCGGATCTGGTCTTTGCGGATGAGCCAACCGGCAATCTCGATAGCAAAACCGGCGCGGCTGTGGCCGATCTCTTATTCCAAATTGCAAGCGATCGAGGCGCCACTTTGGCCCTCGTCACGCATGATAATGCCCTTGCGGCGCGCGCCGACCGAACAGTAAATATGCTGGATGGTCGATTGCAGTGACTCGCTTGGCTTGGATCATTGCGACACGCGAACTTGCGGGCGGCGTGCGCGGCTTCATCATCTATCTCGCATGCATTGCGCTGGGCGTATTCGCGATTGCGGCGGCGGGGTCGGTGACCGAAGGGTTTAGCCGAGGGTTGGCGGCAGAAGCCCGGACCTTGCTCGGTGGCGATGCGATGTTCACCGCCTCGCAGCGTCGCGCCACCATAGAAGAGCGCGCTTGGTTGGACAGCCAAGGGCGCGTATCTGAGCGGATCAGTTTGAACGTTATGGGTGAGGCTGGTGAGACGCGCCAGCAAGTCGATATTCGCGGCGTCGATGATCAACATCCTCTGATCGGCGCCGATATTGTGTTCGGGGCGGCGGATCTGAACGATGCGCTCGCCTTTCGAGACGGTCAGTGGGGGATTGCGGTCACGCCATCTTTACTGGAGGCGTTTGATCTTCAGATCGGCGACGAAATTCAGCTCGGTAGCATCACCGCGCAGATCCGCGCGCGGCTTGACGCGGAGGCTGATGGGATCGGCACGCCAGGGGTGTTCGGGCCCGAAGCGACCATCGATATCGAAGCGCTTGAGGCGGCTGAGCGACTGACCAATGGGCAATTGTTCCGCTCGCGATACTTGCTCGTGCTGCCAGATGGCCAAACGGGCGAGCAAGTCGCGCGCGCTGCGGAAGCTGAATGGGGCACCGGCGGGTTGCGCTATCGCGGCCCTGAGGACGCTGTTGATGGTTTGCAAAGACTGCTTGAAATGCTGAACACGTTCCTCTCCGTGATCGGCATTGCCGCCTTGGTTGCTGGCGGGGTGGGCATTGCCCAAGCCTGTAACGCATTCTTACAAAGTCGAACCCAGTCCATCGCCGCCTTCAAAGCGCTTGGCGCGGAGACCAAAACTATCCGCATGGCGTATATGCTTCAACTGGGCGCCTTAGCCTCAGTTGGCGCGCTGATCGGTATGGCGCTGGGGGCCGCAATGCCGTTTGCGATTGCTTTCTTTCTCGGCGATCGCATCCCTTTGCCATCTGTTTTGGCGCTCTATCCGGGACCGCTGATGCGCGGTGCAGCGCTGGGGATGCTGGCCGCAGCGATGTTCGCTTTGCCGCCGCTCGGTCGTGCGCGCGCGACGCGCCCGGCGGCTCTGTTTCGCGCGCTCGAGCCCGACGATCAAGCTGCGGTGCCATGGTTGGAGCGGGGGTGGGCCGTGTTGGCGGCGCTTGCCCTGGTGACACTGGCCATCGCCACCAGTGCCACGCCGCTGATCACGGGTTTTCTCCTCGCTGGATCAGCAGCGGCGTGGTTGATTTTTCTCGCCACCGCATCTCTGATCCGCCTCGCCGCGCGGCGCGTTCGGCCTGCGGCGACAGGCTTTGGGCGTTTGGTGCTTTCGAATCTGGGCGGACCGGGATCGCTCGCCCCAACGGTTGCGCCAGCTTTGGGGCTTGGCTTGGCCTTATTGGTATTTGTCGTCGTGGTGCAGGCCAATCTGGTGCGTCAGGTCGAAGAAACAGCAGCTGCAAACCTGCCCGCATTGTTTATCACGCAGATCCCCCAAGCCGAGGTCGACCGGTTCGATACCGTGATCGAGCAGCAAGGCATTGATACAGACGATCCAGACGCTTTTCGTCGGACGCCTTTGATCATTGGCCGGGTGGTCTCGCTGAATGGCGCGCGCATTGACGAGGAGAGCGTCGCAGAGTCCGAGCGATGGGTCGTCGATGGCGAAATCGGGATGCCCTATATCGCGCGCCAACCGCCTGAAGTGGATCTCATTGAAGGCAGATGGTGGCCTGAGGATTATGACGGCCCGCTTCTGGTCTCGATCGAAGCAGACGCTGCCCGCGGCTTGGGCCTCGGCCTTGGCGACAAAATTGGGTTTCGGGTATTCGGACGTGACGTCGAAGCGCGCGTCGCTTCACTTCGGAATGTCGATTGGGGGAGTTTTGGCGCCAACACCGCCTTTATCCTCTCGCCCGGAACCCTGGAGGCCGCGCAGCCGCAACACATCGCGATTGTGCAAACGGATCCGGGCGGCGAAGCGACGATTATTGACGCCTTATCGGTCGACTTCCCGAACGTGGTCGTGTTTCAGACCCGAGAGGCGCTGGCGACGGCTGGGCGACTCTTGGGCAATATCTCGATCGCTATCAATGCCGCGGCCAGCATTGTTCTGCTCGCAGGTTTGCTCGTATTGTTCGGCGCGTTTGCCAGCATGGCGCGAGAACGGCGTCACGAGGCGGCACTGTTAAAGACCTTTGGTGCCAGCCGAGCGCAAGTGTTTGGCCTTTATGCTGCTGAGTTTGGCCTCTCCGGTGCGGTCGCGGGTCTGATCGGCGTGATGATCGGTACCGGCGCAGCGTGGCCCGTGGTCACCCAGCAATTTGAAGCGGAGTGGACGACCCCTTGGACCGAGCTTGGCGCGATATTGGTCATTTCGGTTCTGGTCTCGGCCGCTGGCGGTTTGATTGTCGGCAGCCGCACCCTCGCGCACCCCCCCATGCGGGTCTTACGGTCAATTTAAAGTCACCCGATTGGCCCGCTTGGGCAGATCCGGTCGCCGATCGATAACAATTGAAACTTCTATGGACAAAGCACTCGGACTTCGGCCCTAATCGGGAATAAGCTGGCATTATCCGACGTCAAAAGAGAGAGTTTCATGCGATTTTCCTTCCTGCTCACCGCCGTCGCGCTTTACCTGGCCGCATGCTCTACGCCGCCGGTTCAAGAGAGTTCGGAAGGGCTTAGTCCGGACCCGGTCGTTGCAAGCGTCGACGCCAAACCGTCCGTTGAGATTCTATGGGACAGCTATGGCGTGCCGCATATTTATGGCGCAGATGCGCCGTCAACTTTTTTTGGCTATGGCTGGGCACAAACGCACAGTCACGGCGATTTGCTGCTCCGGTTGTATGGCGAGGCGCGTGCCAAAGGCGCTGAGTATTGGGGCAGCGCGTATGAAGAGACGACCAAATGGCTGATCGCCAATTCCGTGCCGCAACGCGCGCAGGTTTGGTATGATCAGCAAGATCCAGAATTCCGCGCAAACCTCGATGCCTTTGCGGCGGGCATCAACGCTTATGTCGCTGAAAACCCGGAGGCGATTGCCGATGAGGTTGAGGTGGTTTTGCCGATTACCGGTGTCGACGTCATCGCGCACGCGCATCGCTTAATGAACTTTATCTATGTCGCTTCGCCGACCCGGACGCTTGGGCCTTCGGCGCCGCCTCCACCAGCCGGATCGAATGCCTGGGCCATCGCGCCAGCCAGATCAGAGAGCGGCAACACATTGATGCTCGCCAACCCGCATCTGCCTTGGGCGAGCGGTTTCTTCACCTATTACGAAGCCCATATGGTTGGCCCCGATTTTGAGATGTATGGCGCGACGCAGGTTGGGCTGCCGGTGATCCGATTTGCCTTCAATCAGCGCATGGGCATTGCTAATACGGTCAACCGCATCCTTGGCTCCACCGCCTACCATTTGACGCTGCAAGATGATGGCTATGTCTTTGATGGCGAGGTGCTGGCGTTCGAGACCGAAGACGTCATTTATAAGGTGCGCCAGGATGACGGCACGCTTGCCGAAAAGACCATGGCCTTGCGCGCCAGCGTGCACGGCCCGGTGTTTGAGCGCGCGGATGGGGAGACGATTGCTTTGCGTGTCGCGGGGCTCGATCGCCCGGGCATGTTGCAGCAATATTTCGACATGCTGCGCGCGCAGTCGCACGCGGAATTCGTCGACGTCATGGCCCGGTTGCAAGTACCGACCTTCAACATTGTCTATGCGGATAAGGACGGACATATTCAGTATACGCACAATGGCATTCTTCCGAAACGCAGTTCCGGCGACCTGGCGTTTTGGAGCGGCTTGGTACCTGGGGATACGTCGGACTATCTGTGGACCGAAATCCATCCTTTGGAGGACTTGCCCATCGTCGCCGATCCGGACAGCGGATTTGTCCAAAATGCCAATGATCCGCCTTGGCTCGCGACCTATCCAGTCGCTTACGCACCGAGCGACTTTCCACCTTATATGGCGATTGAAGGCCCCGTGAGCTTGCGGGCGCAAAACTCGGTTTCCATGCTGTTGAAAGAAGACAAAATCAGCTTCGAAGAGATGGTTGAAATGAAACTCTCGGCTGAAGCGACGGCTCTGGAACGTCTGTTGCCAGACTTAATCGAGGCTGCGGCAGGCGAGCCCGATCCGGAGGTGCAGGCAGCGATCAACCTGCTCAGCGCCTGGGATGGCGTGTTTGATGCCGATGCCGACGCGGCGCTGTTATTTGAAGAGTTTATGACGCCGTTTGCAACCGTGCCGTTTGCCTTCCCATATTCAGAGCAAGCCAAGTATGATGTGCCATGGTCCTTTGATGCGCCTCTTACGACCCCCTCGGGGATCAAAGATAAGCCCGCAGCATTGGATATGTTAAAAACCGCCATCACCACGACCAAAGAAAAGTATGGCGCAATAGATCGGCCCTATGGCGACGTGTCTCGCTTTGTTATTGGCGACAAAAATCTCGCCGGACTGGGCAGCTTTGGCAATCTCGGGGCGTTTAATGTCATCACTTGGACAGAGATCAATGATGACGGCATACGCACCCCGCGCCACGGCGAGACATGGATCTCAATGGTCGAATTCTCCGATCCGATAAAAGCGGTCGGCCTCATGACCTATGGCAATTCACGCCAAGACGGCACGCCTCACTATAGTGATCAATTGCACATGCTGGCCGAAGGCAGGTTCCGCACGCTTTGGCTAACCCGGGAAGAGGTAGAGGCGAACACGGCGCGACGGGTTGAGCTCGAGCCCTAGC
>JBCCXW010000200.1:0-5448 GCA_039191105.1 Pseudomonadota bacterium | reverse complement strand
ATCTTGATTATGGCGCGATCGGTGGGTTGTCGAATGAGGTTCGGGGCAAGCTCGAACAGGTCAGGCCGGCAACTCTAGGTCAGGCCGCCCGGATTGAGGGGGTTACACCGGGCGCATTGACAGCTTTACTGGCGTTTGTGCGTCGCCGCCCCGATCGGAAGCGGAAAGGCCATGGCTGACGCAGATGGATTTGGTCCAACCGACCTGTTAGACCAAACGGATGTTTCACGTGAAACACTGGCGCGCATTTCGCAGGTGGTTGCTGAGCTTGAGAAATGGCGGAGCAAGGTCAATCTAATGGGTCCATCTGAGTTCGCCCGCGTCTGGCGGCGTCATGTGCTCGATTCCTGGCAGCTGTTTCGGTTCATTCCCTTCGATGGCCGAACCGTCGACTTAGGGTCGGGGTCAGGATTTCCAGCCCTCGTGCTTGCAGCCGGATATGGTCACCCACAGGCGCACATGACGATGATTGAAAGCGTTGGCAAAAAGTGTGCATTCCTCCGAGCTGCCACCGATTCAGTCGGATTGCCGGCAACAGTTATACAATCACGCGTTGAATCTGTTAATCATGTCGAAGCCCATTGTGTCACGGCGCGGGCTTTGGCACCCCTGCCCAAACTTTTGGATTATGCCGCGCCATGGCTCTTGAATGGCGCTTATGGGGTTTTCCCGAAGGGCCGACGCTGGCAAGAGGAATTGACGCAGGCGAGGGAATCTTGGAGTTTCGCTTGCGAAGCGAGTCCCAGCCTAAGCGGGGATGGGGCGATCTTGAAGATTTCGGAGGTTTCACGTGTCGAAAACTAACACACGCATCCTGGCCATCGCCAATCAAAAGGGCGGGGTCGGAAAAACCACGACCTCGATCAATCTCGGCACAGCTTTGGCTGCCGTTGGACGGAGAGTCCTGGTCATTGACTTCGATGCACAGGGAAATGCCTCGACTGGACTGGGGATTACCCGGCCCGAACGGCAGGTGACGACGTATGACGTGGTTGTCCATGGCGAATTTCTCGGGGATGCGATTTTGAACACGCTGGTGCCTCGTCTGGACATTGTTCCGGGCGATGAAAACTTAGCTGGCGTTGAAACCGAACTCTCAAACGACCCCCATCGCTCTTACCGCCTGCGGAATGCTTTGCGGGCATATGTTCAAACGGCACAAGAACGCGGGCTCACAGACTATGATTATATTTTGATCGATTGCCCGCCGTCTCTATCGTCGTTGACGATCAATGCGATGACGGCATCGGATTCGCTCTTGGTGCCTTTGCAATGTGAGTTCTTGGCGTTGGAGGGATTGAGCCAGCTGTTAAAGACGATCGAGCTGGTGCGCAGCGGTCTTAATCCAGATCTCGATATCCAAGGTGTTGTATTGACCATGTATGATCGCCGCAACAATCTCTCTGACCAAGTCGCCGATGAAGTGCGATCCGTCCTCGGCGCAAAAGTCTACAATACCGTGATCCCGCGCAATGTGCGATTGTCCGAGGCACCGAGTTTTGGCAAGCCGGCTTTGCTTTACGATTATCGTTGCCCTGGAAGCGAGGCCTATATTCGGCTGGCGTCTGAAATGCTCCAACGTGAGCGGGCGCTGCGAGGCTAGCGATGTCGCCAGATCCATCGCGAGGCAAACAAAGCCGTTTGGGCAAAGGTCTCTCCGCGCTGATTGGCGAAGTTGAGGGGGTCGGTCTTGCGCCGACGCCCGGCACAACCAACAGCCCATCAGACAGCCATGCAGTGGCAGAGTTCGCCTTATCAGACATTCGTCCAAACCCGGCCCAGCCTAGGCGCACATTTTCTGAAACCGAGCTTGAAGAGCTTGCCATTTCTATCCGTCAAAGGGGGGTGCTCCAGCCGATTTTGTTGCGCCCAGATCCTGATGCGCCAAACCAATATCAAATCGTGGCCGGTGAGCGGCGGTGGCGCGCGGCGCAACGCGCTGGACTAACAACGATTGCAGCGGTGGTCCGCGACATGGACGAGCTGCAGCTCCTCGAAGTTGGGATCATTGAAAATGTTCAACGTGAAGATTTAAACCCGATCGAAGAGGCTGAAGCCTATGGGGCGCTGATCAAACGGTTTGGGCGCACCCAAGAAGGTCTCGCCGACAGTGTTGGCAAATCGCGGGCGCACGTTGCGAATACGCTGCGGCTGCTCAATCTGGGTGAGTCGGCGCGGGAGCACTTGCGCCAAGGCCGCGTTTCCGCGGGACATGCACGTGCCGCTTTGGGCGCCCCTGATCCAGATCCAGTGGTCGATATGGCGGTGGCGAAGAATATGTCGGTTCGCGATGTCGAGGCTTTGGTGAAGCGCTTAAAGGATGGCGGGACGCTAGATGCGGTTGCCAAGAAAGTCCAACAGGCCGGAAAAGATGTCGACACAGAAGCGCTCGAAAATGACTTATCACGGGTCCTCGGCTTGGGCGTCGATATTCGCCAAGGTCCAAATGGCGGTGAGTTGCGGATCAAGTATTCCGATCTCGAACAACTGGACGAATTATGCCGACGCTTGACGGCAAAACGCACGTAAAATCCGGATTTTTAACGGTTAACGTCGCTCCGCTTGGCCGCGGCCTTGCGCAAGTGATGGCGCTCCATCTTGTGCCCGAGAGATTTCCATTTCCCTTCAATTGAAAAATCCATAGTCTAGTGCGTAACTCTTAAAGATAGGCGGGAGACATGGCGGAAACCGACTTTGCGATACAAACCACTCTCAGCCGACCGGTGCTGAGCGATCGTGAACCCGCCTTTCCTGGATATCTCAGACGTGGTGACCCGGTCCCTTCCGCCGACTCAATCCACCTGGAGACGCTCGACCTCGCCGATGTTGAAGTGTGGCGGCAGGACAAAATGTGGGACCGGTTTGAGCGATTGCGTCGCGAAGATCCCGTCCATTTCACGCCAGACAGCGTGTTCGGCCCATATTGGTCGATTACGCGCTACAAAGACATCATGGCGATTGATACTGATCATAAGAGGTTTTCCTCAGACGCTTCGAATGGCGGGATCACGCTCGCTAATATGATCGACTCCTTTGTGGCGCGGAGTTTTATCTCCGCCGATGAACCCGTTCATTCGCAGCAAAGAAAGATCGCGCAGCCAGCGGTCGCGCCCAATGCCCTACGCACATACGCACCTTTGATTCGGCAGCGTACACAGGCAGTGCTTGATCGCTTGCCTATTGGCGAGCCGTTCGATTGGGTCAATGCGGTGTCGATCGAGCTCACCGCGATGATGCTGGCAACACTTTTTGATTATCCGCAAGAGCGGCGCCGAGAACTTACGCGCTGGTCAGACGTCACCACCAACCCAAGAGATCCTGACATATGTCCAGGCGGC
The DNA here is from genome assembly GCA_039191105.1 of Pseudomonadota bacterium. Taxonomy (GTDB): domain Bacteria; phylum Pseudomonadota; class Alphaproteobacteria; order Caulobacterales; family Hyphomonadaceae; genus Henriciella. The sequence continues at coordinate 2,110 of JBCCXW010000200.1, read as the reverse complement.
ATCGAACAGTGGCGCAGTGAATTAACAGAATGCGCGCATGTTTTCTGGGAGATATATCAGAGCCGGAAAAGCCGTCCGCCGAGCGGCGATCTCATGAGCTTGTTGGCGCATGGCGCTGCCACGCGAAACATGGATCCGCGCGAATTGCTCGGCAATGTCATTCTCCTGATTGTCGGCGGCAATGATACGACGCGCAATTCGATGTCCGGAGGCGTGTATGCGCTGAACAAGTTCCCGGAAGAATATGCAAAGCTAAAAGCGGATCGATCGCTTATTCCGAACATGGTGTCGGAGATCATTCGCTGGCAAACGCCGCTGGCTTATATGCGCCGGACCGCACTCGAAGATGTCGAAATGCATGGCAAAGTGATCAAAAAAGGCAGTAAAGTCGCGATGTGGTATGTTTCCGGCAACCGCGATGAGACGTTTTGGCAGGACGACCCGAATCGTTTGATCATTGATCGCAAACAAGCGTGAAATCATTTATCGTTTGGCTTCGGAATTCACCGCTGTGTCGGAAATCGACTGGCCGAGTTACAATTGCGAATCCTGTGGGAAGAGATTTTAGATCGCTTTGTTCATATTGAAGTCCTCGACGAACCCAGCCGGGTCTCAAGTGTATTTGTCAAAGGGTATTCTTGGTTGCCCGTCATCTGTCATGCCAAGGGTTGAGCTGCACCCGAGGCGTCCGGCACCAAGGTTCGAATGTTATCCGTCAACAAACCGGCGGCTTGGTGGATGAGCGTGCGCTCATCTAATTCTGGTTCATCGAAAACCATCTCAATCAGGGCATAGCCCCAATCGACGCCGAGCCGAATGCGTTGATAAGCTTGCGCTTCGTCTAGATTTGGCCGTACCCGAACCAGGTGATCCGTCATCTGGCGGGCAACCCTCTGGTGCGATTTCACACGGACATCCGACAAAGCGGGTGTCGCGTGCAGCGCCCGCATAACCCAAGCCCCGCCGCGTGTTGCGCGTGTAACGCGAACAGTCTGGGTCAGCAGCTGGGCGATCTCAAGTTCAATTTGGCGAAGATCGTCCACTGCGCTCGGCCAGTCTTTGAGCAATGCATTTTGATCCGCCATCAAGCGCTCGCCGAGCTCCTTCAAGACCGCATACTTGTTGGGAAAATAGCGATAAAGCGCAGGTGGTGTGACACCCGCTTGTTTGCAAATTGCGTTTGTTGATAGCTGTTCAAACCCAACCTGCTCTAGCAGTTCTCCCGCCGCGTTTAAGATCCGGTTGAGCGTTTTTTGGCTGCGATCTTGGTGCGGTGCGCCGCGCCGCGAGATATTGGGTCTTACCACCGTGGCCATGGATTGACAGACCGCCTTTTCAAACATAACGATAGTGATCACTATCATTGCTGAAGGAGGGAAGCAATGGGTGTTTCAAGACGCAGACTCCTGCAAGCGAGCGCCGGTCTTGGCTTGGCAGCAGCGGTCCCGGTTGGGCAGCATGTGACATGGGGTCAAAAAGACTATGTCCGGGAAGGATATTCCCCCAACTATCCGGATCCACCCGCGGGCAAAGACAGTTGGATGAATTGGTCAGGGGCGCAGCGCGCGACGCCAAACCAACTCACCTCGCCGCAGACGCGTGACGCCGTGGCCGAACTTGTGCGATCGACGGAGGACCGCATCCGTCCGCGTGGCAGTGGGCATTCCTTTTCGGGCCTCGTCCCGAGTGAGGGCGTGATCTTGGATGTCAGCTATTTGTCCGGTCTCCGCAGCTATGACGAGGCGACCGGAATTGCCACATTCGGCGCTGGCACGACGTTGATGCAAACCGCTGCGAGTTTGGACCAGCGCGGACGCGCTTTTCCCAATCTGCCAGATATTGTCGATCAGACCCTTGCGGGCTCCTTCTCCACCGGCACCCATGGGACCGGGGCAACGCTCACGGCCTTACATGATTACATTCAAGGGTTTCGTATGGTTTTGGCCAATGGCGAGGAAATCAGCGTTTCACGTGAAACCAATTCAGAATTGTTTGCCGCGGGTAAAGTCGCCCTTGGCGCGCTGGGCATCATTACCGAATATGATCTGCAAACCGTCCCAGCCTTCAATCTCAGACGGATCGTCACGGCTGAGCCGATCGAACAGGTCCT
>JBCCXW010000199.1:0-5466 GCA_039191105.1 Pseudomonadota bacterium | reverse complement strand
GGTTTCCGCTCTCGCCAAGGAATGTCGAAGATCTGCTCCATGAGCGCGGCATCGACATTTGCCATCAGAGCGTAAGGCTGTCGGTCGATCGGTTTGGCCCGATCTTCGCCGGCAAGATTCAAACGAAGCGGGCTTCCTATAAGCGCCAGCACACTCAGTGGTAGTGGCACTTGGATGAGACCCCTACCAGGGTTTCCTCAGCCTTCATCTGATCCACCGGATCAGATGACCGCTATTGCGACCAGCTTCGAAATCGTGAAGGTCAATGGCGTCCAGCACTATCTCTGGCGCGCGGTCAATTTGCAGAGGTATGACGGATCAAACGGCGCGTAGATCTCGGTGGTTCTTACATCCGATGACTTATGCCCGAGTTGACCCGCCACCTCCTACGCTGGAACACTACCCTTTCTGAGCCAGCTAGCCATCATGTGTCGAGGTCAAAAACCTGAACGACTTCGTCCAACCCATTCGTTGTGTGTAATGTTCGCCATGCGGTCCGAATGCTCTTTGCCGGCCCGCTCATGGCGGAAGGGATATTATGAACATTCCAACGGAGCGCTGCGTCGTGAAATCTTGAATGGCGAGTCGTTCACCTCACTCCACTAGGTTAAAACCGTCATCAATATCCGGCTCAGACAATACAACCGTATAAGACGACATCAAGCACTGTGCATGCGTCTGCCCCCCAGGCGATCCGCTCCCTCTCTCGCACATCAGCGTTTTAGATTTCAGCAATCATATTTATAACAAATATGACGTCTGCGTAAAGTAATAAATTTATAAACGAAAAGTATTTTGGAATTTAATATCAATATATGATTTAAAGTTGCATATTGAATATTTATATACAAATGTGGGCATGTTCCGCTCTTTCGAGTTCAATGTGAAGGTGAATTTGACGTCTCTGGATCGTGGTCTCCGGTTCTGCGCCAGGCCCTTATCTAGCTCACCGCGCCGTTCGAACACAGGGCTCGTTCGTCTTGATCCGATCCTGCGGCCCTGCAAATCTCGACTAAAGCTATCCTGATCGCGACGGGTACGACCTATAGCGCGATCGGAAACGAACCCGCGATGTCGCTGATCCATCACGCTGCCGTCACCAGCCCTGCTGCATGATCAAAGGCCGGAATGTCTGCTCGAAGACTCGGCCCCTTGCAAAGCTGAGAATCGTTCTCAAATAGAGAGGGAATACGAACGCCGTCGCGCTGAACCAAATGAGGTGCTCTTATGCTCGCACGCCTGAGACAGGTGCTATCTGGTGGCCGGTTTGGTCCGGCAGAAGTGACCGATGTGAAACAGCTGACGCCGCACATGATCCGGATCACTCTCATGAGTGAGCTGATCCGGGCGTTCTCGCCCGACGCGGCAGGTGGACATTTCAAACTTGTGGTGCCGGATAAGCATGAAAGCGAAGCGGCCTTTGAAGCGCTCATTTCGGGCGGAAACTTCAAATCCGAGATGCGCACCTACACCATCCGCCATGTCCGGCCTCATTTGAACGAGATCGATGTCGACATTGTCACGCATGGCGATTTGGGCCGGGTTGGGCCTTGGGCGCAACGGACGCAGCCGGGCGATGGCATCGTCATATCGCATTGCGGATCGCCGAAATTGATTACCAAGGGCATGACTCGCATCCTGGCCGCGAGCGACATGACCGGCTTTCCTGCATTGGCGGCGGGCTTGGAGACGCTCGATCCGGGCGTTCAGGTTGATGCGTTTGTTGAAATTCTCAGCGAAGCGGATCGCCAGCCCGTGCAGCTTGCCAATGGCATTGCGATTGATTGGATTGTCAAATCTGACCCCTACGCGCCGAGTGCAGATCTGATCCATGCGATGCGATCGGCAGCGCCCCCGGATGACAGAACCAGCGTCTTCATCGCCGGTGAGTTCGCCACGGCCGGAAATCTTCGCCCGTATTTCAAAAACGATATCGGCGTGCCGAAAGATCGGCTTTATGTCTCGTCCTATTGGAAAGCCGGGTTGGATGAACCCGCCCATAAAGTGGCGAAAGCGGCCGCCGCTTAAGCCGCACCGGTGGATGGTGGAAACGTCCGCAGCGGTTCTAAGCGTTTATGGATGGCGGCCACCTCATCGACGCTTTTGACCTGTTGTGTGTCGTCGCGTTTGACCCGTCGGGAGAGCGTTGCCCATTGATCGATATTGGGAGCGAAAACGTCTTTGATGAGGCCTTGGTCCAGACGCTCGGCCGCATAGAGTTTTCCCAGCGCATCCAGAAAGCGCTCTATATCGTTCAAAGCGCGCAGCATATCGGTTGGCAATTCTGTAAAGTCGACCTGTTCCTGACTGTCCAGCGGGTCTTCTATCATTGCCTTGAGGCCATTCCAGAAAATGATCCTTTGCTCGCGCAGGGCGCCGGTGTCCCACCGCTGCCAAAGGTCGATCGAGAGCGCTTGGCGTTTGTCTGCGTTCTGAAAGCGCCGCCCGACCAAAAACGTAATCGCCGAAAGCACCAAGGCGATCGCAGAAAACACGATTGCGATAAAGTCAGCCATATCTTTAGACCTGCGGATGAACCGCCACTTGAGATGATCAGACTTCTCTCTCCGATATTTAGGGGCCGGGCGCTAGCCCTCTCATAGGTTGCAAGGCGCGCGCTGCCTCGACCCCTAGGCTTTGCCGGTTTTCGACCGCGGCACCCCAGCGACCAAATTCGTTTCCAGCTCAAAGACGGTTGATCTCAGCCGATCTGAATAGCCCGCATTCTTAATCGTACCCTCGACCTTGTATCCCCGCTCGGCCCAATAATCCTGAATTCTGCAAAGCAGTGCTTGCGCTTGATCGAAAGTCTGATGTTTGGGCATTTTTTTAGTTCCGTTTTTCCCTGCTTCGGAGATAGAACGTTTCAACTGGTAGGCGAGCAAATACGGCATGGTTTTGCTCAGCTGCCGGAGTATCCGCCCGCTATCTCATTGGCGCGATCACAGGGAACTTGTATGTTTTATGAACCCAAAAATGGTCATGGTCTTCCGCACAATCCATTCAACGCGGTGATTACGCCGCGCCCGATTGGATGGATCTCGACGCGCGCGTCAGATGGCACAGAAAACCTGGCGCCCTACTCATTTTTTAACGGCGTTTCCTATGCACCGCCGCAAGTCATGTTCGCGTCAACAGCCGGAAAGCCGGACCGCGCGCACGGCAAGGACTCGGTTTCCAATGCGCTCGAAACGGGCGTATTTTGTGTCAATATTGTCGAATATGCGATGCGCGACGCGATGAACGCGACTGCTGAACACTTCGCCAAAGAGATCGATGAGTTTGACCGCGCGGATCTGACGCGCGCTGCGTGTCAGACCATTGCGTGCTCACGTGTGGCGGGGGCACCAGCGAGCTTAGAGTGCAAGCTTATCGATCACATCAACCTGCCTGGCGAGTCTAATATTGTCGTCTTTGGAGAGGTCACAGGCGTCCACTTGAGAGATGATTGCCTGGTCGAAGGGCGATTTGACGTGACCCGTTTTCAACCTCTCGCGCGACTGGGATATCGCGATTATGCGCGGATCACGGACTTGTTCAGCCTAAACCGACCCAGCTAATCTGCGGGCAAAATCACCGCCTTCGTATTCTTCCGGATACGCATTGGTCGACGCCGTCCCAATATCTGAATTGAAGCGAATGAAACGCATTTGCTGCAATCAATCGATACACAGGGACTAAGACCTATGACCACGACATTTATGCACATTGGCCGCTTTAAAGTGGCCCCGGACCATCGCGATCGCTTTATTGAAGTGATGAAAGACTATGAAGCCTTCTCAACGCAGCGCGGGCTCGATCATTCGCATATCATCGAGGATGAAAAACAGCCGGGCACGTTCATGCATGTCACCGTCTGGAACACCCGTCAGGATTGGGAAGCGATTGAAGCGACTGAGACGCATCAAAGCATGCATGCTGAGCGGGACAAAACACTGGCTGAACCGATGGAACATGACTTTATCTGCGGCACAATTTTAAGCTGACATGGCGCGGCGCCTGCGCGGCGGCGTGAATGATGAAGCCAAGACCTGTTTGCCCCCGTAAAAAAACAGCTAGAAAGGGTCTAACGTTTTGCGCGCTTCTCATGATCAACGGCGCGGCCGCGCGTTCGATGGCGGGCTGGACATTTTCCTCCAGAGGCTAAATCTATAGCATTCGAGCGTTCGACGATGTCGGACACGGCGCGGTGGGACAAGCATGCAAGACGCAGCCATTCAAAACGCTAAACCCAGGACGAAAAAAAAGAAGTCGGCTCGGAAGAAACTCTACGAGCTGCACACTTGGGTCGGGTTTCATTTAGCCACGATAATGTTCGTTGTGTTGCTGACCGGCACGGTTGCAACCATCTCGAATGAAATCGACTGGCTGTTCCAACACGATATGAAAGTCGCACCCGAGGGCGAGAAAGTCTCCTGGGGCGAGATGACGGAAGCCGTGCAAGCGGCATATCCGGATGCCAACATCACGCGCATTCAAGCGATGATGGGGGATCATTTCGCGTATCGGGCCGATGTCACAGATGCGTATGGCGTGCGTCGCTACGTGCACGTCAATCAGTGGACTGGGGAGGTCACTGGTGCAACCCATCCGCTGACCGTCCAACGCGTGTTCCGCGACCTCCACCGCTATTTGTTCATGCCCGGTTTGATCGGCTTGCCCATCGTCTGCTCGATGGCCTTTATTCTCTGCATCTCGCTCTATACTGGCCTGAAGACGTCCCGAAACTGGCGCACACTGATGACGCGCGTTCGGTTTAGCAAAGGTGCGCGGACGGCTGTCGGCGACGCCCATAAAGCATCGGGACTGTGGGGCATCTGGTTCTTTATTGTGATTATTATTACAAGCTTCTGGTATCTTGCAGAATGGGGCGCGGCCCTTGGCGGGCAGCGCTTTGTCCCCGAGCGTCCAGCGATCCCGATCGAACAGTCGGCGGCCTATGGCGACGTCCTTCCACTGCACGATACCAATGCCGTGATCGAGGCCGCGCAAACCGCCATGCCGAGCTTAAAAATAGACAATATTATTTTCTCAAGCCGGGCGAATGCGCCGATATTGGTCAATGGCAGCCGCGGCAATCCGATCCTCAGGAATCGAGCAAACCAGGTGTATCTGGATCCGGTGACATTAGACCCACTGAAAGTGCAGTATTCAGAAGATATTGGCTGGGTGGCATGGTTGAACGAGACCGCGGACCCGATCCATTTCGGATTTTTCGGCGGGCTGCCGACCAAACTCATCTGGTTCATCTTCGGCATCGCGATGAGTGGATTGTCTGCGACAGGGGTATGGCTGACATACAAGCGGCTCAAGGCGATCTCTATTAGCCGCGCTCAAATCGCGACATTTCCGATTTTCATTCTTTCGACCTTTTTCGCGCTGTCATATTTTGAACGCTATGATTATCCAACCCCACCTGCGCAAGAATTGGTCTTGGAGCCGCGCAGTTTAGAGGGCATCGCAGCC
>JBCCXW010000198.1:0-5488 GCA_039191105.1 Pseudomonadota bacterium | reverse complement strand
GGCCGGTCGCCTGTGGCCGCGGGAGCAGGGGTCGTTTGCACAGGCGCTGGCGCTTGTGCGGGTGCTGCGGTCGGCGCGACGGTCGAACCTCCGCCGGCCGAGATCCTTGCGATCACGGCGCCCGGGATCACGCCGTCGCCTTCGGCAACAAGCCATTCGGCGATCATGCCATCCGCACTGGCAGGCACTTCCAGCGCCACCTTATCGGTTTCGATCTCAGCAATCGTCTCATCTTTTGATACCGAATCGCCAACCTGTTTCGTGAAACTGGCAAGTGTGCCTTCGGCAACGCTTTCACCCATGCTCGGCACCACGACATCGACAGTGGCGCCAGTGGCGGATGCAGTCGCTGGCGTGGGCGCAGGCGCCGCAGCAGGTTGTGCGGCAGCTGCGACGGGTTTGGCCGCGCCATTGGCACCGCCCAAACGCCCCAAAAGAGCGCCGATTTCGACTGTGTCGCCTTCTTGCGCGACAATCTCACTCAAGGTGCCAGCATCTTCGGCAGACACCTCGACCGCGACTTTATCGGTTTCGAGCTCCACCAGAACATCGTCTTTTGCGACCGGGTCGCCGGCCGATTTAAGCCATTTCCCGACCGTGGCCTCGGTCACGCTTTCTCCCAGGGTGGGAACTACGATATCGGTCATTGTGTGATCTCTGTCTTCGCTCTTATCGTTGGTCTCATGCGGGAACCAGGCCGTCTTCTACTGGCTTTTCGCCCAAAGCTGCTGCGATGAAATCGTTTTTCTCTCGATTGTGTGTTGAGAGCAAGCCAGTCGCCGTCGCAGCGGCGGGCGGTCGCCCGGTATATTTTGGTCGCGAATATTGGCTGCCAACATGGTTGGCGGCCCATTCGATCTCATCGCGAATGAATGTCCATCCACCCATATTACGCGGCTCTTCTTGGCACCAAACCAATTCCGCTTTCGGAAAGCGTTTCAGCTCTTCAATCAGCGACTTACGCGGCACCGGATAGAATTGCTCAATGCGCAGGAGGTAAATATCATCTACCCCGCTGTCTTCACGGGCTTCGAACAGGTCATAATAGACTTTGCCCGAACAGAGCACGACACGCCGGATTTTCTCATCATCAAGCAACCGCACCTTGCCCTGGCGTCCTGGTGTTTCCGCATCATCCCACAATACCCGGTGGAAAGAGGATTTCGTATTCATATCGTCAAACGTACTGGTCGCCAGCTTGTGCCGGAGCAAGGATTTCGGCGTCATAATGACCAGCGGCTTGCGGAAGTCGCGATGAATCTGTCGGCGTAAGGCATGGAAATAGTTGGCAGGCGTTGTGAGATTACAGATTTGCCAATTGTCTTCCGCACACATTTGCAGGAATCGTTCAAGCCGGGCCGAGGAGTGTTCCGGCCCCTGGCCTTCATAACCATGTGGCAAGAGCATCGTTAGCCCCGACATGCGCAGCCACTTTCGCTCAGCCGATGAAATGAACTGATCGAAAAAGACCTGTGCGCCATTTGAGAAGTCCCCAAATTGCGCTTCCCACATCACCAATGCGTTCGGATTGGCGAGGGAATAGCCATACTCATAGCCGAGCACGGCTTCTTCGGACAGCAGCGAGTCGATCACTTCATACTCGGCCTGGCCATCCCCGAGATGATTCAGCGGTGTGTAGCGTTCACCTGTGTTTTGATCGACCATATGACTGTGGCGTTGAGAGAAGGTACCGCGCCCGCAATCCTGGCCTGAAAGACGCACATGGAAGCCTTCATCCAGTAGTGTCGAAAAGGCGAGGTGTTCAGCGGTGGCCCAGTCGATGCCCTTGCCCGCAGCGATCGCCTCGGCGCGGCCCTTAACGACGCGTCCAAGCGTGCGGTGAATATTGATCCCTTCTGGGACAGTCGTGATGCGTTCTCCGAGTTCCTTCATTTTGGCTCTCGCGACCCCGGTTTTACCGCGGCGATCATCATCTTCGGGCAGCCCGAGACCTTCCCATTCGCCCTCAAGCCAATCGGCTTTACTGGTTTCAACCGACTTGCCGCCTTCAAACGCTTTGTCGAGGAAGTCCTCAAATGCCTTCACCTCGGAGGCAACCTCTTCGGCGGACACCAACCCTTCCGCCACCAATCGGTCGGCATAAAGCTCACGAGCGGAGCGATGCGACTTAATCTTGGTGTACATGACGGGCTGCGTGAACATTGGCTCATCGCCCTCATTGTGGCCAAAGCGACGGTAGCAGAACATGTCGATGACGACGTCTTTGCCGAACTTCTGGCGGAATTCTGTGGCCACTTTCGCCGCATAGGTGACGGCTTCCGGATCATCGCCATTAACGTGGAAAATCGGCGCTTGGACCATCAGGGCCACGTCCGATGGATACGGCGATGAGCGCGAGTACATCGGGCTCGTGGTAAAGCCAATCTGATTGTTGATGATGAAATGAATCGTGCCGCCGGTGCGATAGCCTTGCAGACCAGACAGGGCAAAACACTCCGCGACCACGCCTTGTCCGGCGAACGCCGCATCGCCATGCAGCAATAAAGGCATCTTTTTTGAGCGATCTAAGTCGCCGCTGCCTTGATACTGCATGAATTGCTTAGCGCGGGTGCGTCCGAGCACGACTGGATCCACCGCTTCCAGATGGGACGGATTGGCGTTCATCGTTAGATGGACGCGGTTGCCGTCGAACACGCGATCCGAGGACGCCCCGAGATGATATTTTACATCGCCCGAGCCAAATTCTTCCGCGCCTTGCGTTGACCCGCCCATGAACTCATGGAAGATTTTCTCATAGTCTTTGCCCATCACGGCCGCGAGCATATTGAGCCGTCCACGGTGTGGCATGCCGACGATGATCTCATCGACGCCGAGCGCACCGCCGCGTTTGATGATTTGCTCCAGCGCCGGCACGGCCGCTTCGCCGCCATCTAGACCGAACCGTTTTGTGCCAGGATAGCGCTTGTGCAAAAACCGTTCGAACGTTTCCGCTTCGATCAATTTGGACAGAATGGCCTTCTTGCCCTCCGGCGTAAACGCAACCCCTTTGTCGGGCCCCTCAATACGCTCCTGGAGCCAGCTCTTTTCTTCCGGGTTGGAGATGTGCTGGAATTCAATTCCCAGGGTTGAGCAATAGGTTCGACGCACAATGTCTAGGATTTGGCGCACGCTGGCGCGCTCAAGCCCCAAGACCCCATCGATGAAGATGTCCCGGTCCATATCCGACTCTTCGAAGCCATAGCTTTTTGGGTCGAGTTCCGGCTGATATTCGGGCACGTCCAGTCCGAGGGGGTCGAGCTGTGCCTGTAAGTGACCCCGCATCCGATAGGCGCGAATCATCATCAGCGCTTTGACCGAGTCTTTCACCGCTTGGGCAATTTCGGCTTCGGCTGCTGCCGGCGTCGCTGATTTTAGCTTCTTTTCAAGCGTCGGTTCAAGCAGCGTCCAATTGCCGTCAAATGCCGCTGTTTCTTCAGGCGATGCGGGTTTTGGCCATTGCGTACGTTTCCAGCTTGCGCCATCGGCATTGCGCGCGGCATCCGCGCTTGCATCGCCAAGCTCGGCGAAAAAGGCGCGCCAGCTTTCTGGAACCGCATTTGGGTTTTCAGCATATTTGGCTTGCATCTGCTCAATCCAAACCGCGCTGCCGCCATACAAAAACAAAGTGTCCAACATCGCAGCATTCTGTGCGCTGCGACCGCCATCGACCGGAGATCCGTCGTCTGCCATATCTTACCGTCCTCTGTAGAGACGGCCCGGCGGGGTCAAATTTGGCCGCGTCGGGCCGCCCTTTGCCTCAATGCTTATGCGGCGTTAACCCTTCAATACATCTACCATTGTCTTACCTAAACGCGCAGGACTTGGCGATACTTTAATTCCGGCCGCTTCCATCGCTGCGATTTTAGACTCAGCGTCCCCTTTGCCGCCTGAAACGATGGCACCGGCGTGTCCCATCGTCCGGCCTTTGGGCGCTGTCCGGCCGGCGATAAAGCCGACCATGGGCTTCTTGCGACCTGTCTTGGCTTCATCGATCAGGAATTGCGCGGCCTCTTCTTCGGCGGAGCCGCCAATTTCCCCAATCATGACGATGCTTTCTGTCTCGTCATCTGCAAGGAACATTTCCAACACATCGATAAATTCAGTGCCCTTTACCGGGTCACCGCCGATTCCGACGGCGGAGGTCTGACCAAGCCCCTCGACGGAGGTTTGATACACCGCCTCATAAGTCAGCGTCCCGGAGCGCGACACGACGCCGACCGAGCCCCTTTTGAAGATCTTTCCCGGCATGATGCCAATCTTACAGGCCTCTGGGGTCAGCAAACCCGGGCAGTTTGGGCCGATCAGTCGCGATTTCGATTTATCGAGCTTAGCCTTAACGCGCACCATATCGAGCACTGGAACACCTTCCGTAATACAAACGATCAGTGGGATCTCGGCATCGATGGCTTCTTCAATTGCGGCGGCGGCACCGGCCGGTGGCACATAGATGACGGTCGCGTTCGCGCCGGTCGCGTCTTTGGCATCTGCGGCATTGGCATAAATGGGCAACAACGCGCCATTGTCCGCCGTCCAGCTTTCGCCCGCTTTTCGCGGATGCGTCCCGGCCACCATTTGCGTGCCGAAATAGTCAAGCGCCTGATTGGTATGAAATGAGCCGGTTTTGCCGGTCAGGCCTTGCACAATAACTTTTGTGTTTGAATCGATAAGAATGGACATTCGGCTTCCTATTCCGGGTTGGATGCAGACGGCTTGACCGGCCGTGTACTCGTCATTGCTAAAGTAAAAAAGAGGTTGGGGTTGCTGACCACTTGCAGCGTAACCGGATAGCCGTCAGGGCCGATTCCGCTAAAGCGTCCAATCTGACTGACATCATCGCCTGTGCCCACGGTTTGATACGCGCCCAGCATGCCGGGCAAATCTGCCAGCGCAGACAAGTCTGGGTGTTGATCGGGTAGGGAGCCGACAATCTGACAGCTCACGCCTTCAACATGAGGAAAGTCGAGCGAAAAGATCTGGAAGGATTCTCCATTTTCACCTTCGCTGACAAAACCACCAAAGGCGACCGCCTCGTCGAGTATCGAGCCGCTTGGCGCTTTCCATCTGTCACGCTGGCTGATCGCAGTGATGGCAGCGCTCTGGTCAATCATGACGAGCGAACAAAGCTCCACAAAGTCGGCGACCACATTGCTCGCCCCGGCTGGCGCCTCTAAGGGAAGGTCCAATGTGGGGGGTTGTCGATCTGAAGAGCCGCACGCCGTCAGCATCAACGCTGCTGCTGCAGCATTTGCAAGAATGGGATTGCTCGAGGCGGAGGGCATGGTCAGCCTCAAGCGCCTTTCACGGCTGCAACAATTTTCTGAGCGGCATCGTCGAGATCATCGGCCGGAATGATGTTCATCCCGCTTGAGGCGAGAATGTCTTTGCCCTTCTCCACATTGGTGCCCTCGAGCCGGACCACTAAAGGCACCGCCAGCGATGTCTCTTTCACCGCTTGGATGACGCCTTCGGCAATGACGTCACATTTCAT
>JBCCXW010000197.1:0-5523 GCA_039191105.1 Pseudomonadota bacterium | reverse complement strand
GCTAGCGCTGGCGCGAGAGACCCGCCCGGTATCGAAAACTCGTAGTTCTGGCCTTGCGCCGCGGATGCACTGCAACAGAGCGCTGCGACAACTCCTGCCCGGACCGTATTACCCGCACGTCGACGACGCAAACGACCAAGGTTGTGAATTAGCTGCATGATGACCCCCGTCTGGTACTGATTCGACCAGGGCCGAACGAGAGCGCGTAAACCCGCAGTATTTCCGCAAGAAAGTTTCCTGTGGTTCGTTTAGACTGCTTTGCGGAGCCCTAACCAAACACCCAGGGGATCTAGATTGCGAACGATAACAGGATGTGTCGCCTGCACCGCACGGAGCGCACCATCAATATCGTCCAGGTCGAACCCGCCTGAAATCCGAAAGCGGGCCGCGGCAACCGTCGTGAAAGCTGCTCCATGTCGATAGCGCCAGAGTTCCTCAAGGAACTCATTCAATGGCATATCCTCGACTACCAAGCGGCGCTGCAACCAGGCTGTATGATCCATTTGACCAACCGAACCAGCGGGCGTGATGTGCCCTCGTTGGTTCAGCAGGACCTCACCTCTAACTGAAAGCCCATCAGCGCCGTTTCGAGGCTCAATTTGCGCTGCCCCATCGATGACACTCAAGCGCATGCCATCATCGAGCAGTCTAACGCTGATCTTGCCGTTCGACTTTATAACCGCCGGCATCGTGTCGATGTCAAATGCCGAAGCGGCGCTTGCGTCGGCGAACAATTCACCCTGAAGCAGACGGATACCGTTCTCCCGCAGATCCACTGCTGTCGCCGTGTTGAGTGTCAAGCGAACACCACTTGGAAGCACCGTGCTTGTCGTATCGCCGACACCAGCACTCAGATCTGCCATCGCGCGCGTCGCGCCGATCTCATCGCGGAAATGCCAGGCAGCGCCTCCACCAAGGGATCCGAGAAGCAGGAGCTTCAACGCCCCTCGCCGAGTGCTGGACAGTGCCTTGCGTTCGAGGGTTTGCCGCGCTTCCCGGCGCATGGTTGTCGGAACCGAGGCAAACGCACCCTCAACGTCCATCAGACGCAACCACTCTTCATCGTGTAACGGATCCGCATCGCGCCATCGACGCAAGGCGGACTCGTCCACCGAGGTGGCTTCACCTGATCGCATCCTCACCAGCCACAGTGTTGCCTCGTGGATCACGCGCTCAGGTATGGCTTGGTTGCTCACGCCTTCCCCCCCTTCACTTCGCTCGCTGACGCCAGTCCCGACAATGCCGAATGGCCACCGCCATGTCCGTCTCGACCGTGCGGAGCGAGACACCCAAAGCTTTGGCGATTTCGCGATACTTCAGACCATCCAAACGCGACAGCAGGAAAACACGCCTCGGCCTTGGACCAAGTCCTTCCAACATCAGATCAATCTCTACCAGCCATTCGATAACCTCGAAGCGTTCTTCGGCGGAGGCCGACAGCGTCTCGGAGACATTCGCGATCGTCTCGATCCACGCGCGTTCTAGATCTCGCCGCCTCAGATGGTCGATCATCAGACAACGGGCAACGGATGCAAGGAATGCACGTGGGCTCCGCATGGCCGGCACATCTTTGCTGAGCAGCTTGACGAAAGTGGACTGAGTTATGTCAGCTGCAGACTCCGCACAGCCCATACGCTTGGTCAAGCGTGCCACCAACCAGGCACGATGATCGGCATATAGGGCTGCAAGGTCGTCATGCTCGGCCACCAGTTCGGTGTCTCTCATCCCGAATCCCGTCCTTTTTTGCCTAAACGCAAATTCAAATGGACTCTGGCTTGGAGATTATATGGCTGAGCTCCTTCACCATCTAACTGAGTGCCTCCGCTGTCAATCGTGAGTATGCTGAGGTTGAGCTATGACACTCCGGAGAAGTATCAGTCCTCTCCTGTCCCCTTTGCGGTCGGCTAGCACACGTCGCGTAAGGTCCGATTTCGCGCATTTTTAGCCCTTCGATCCACTAGGTCGAAGGGCAGGTTTGTCCCGCATAGCAGACTGAGCAGCCATCGGTAAGCGGCGGTTTGTGGAGGTGTGATCTGTTCTCCGGAAGCGTCTCGGTACTATAGCTCAGATGACGCGCCCCGCATCGCGGGTCCGATCAAGTTCGTGTTCTGGGCAAGTAGTGGTTACGGTGACAATCACGGATGAGGGCCGTTGTCGTAGACCAGGGTCACACGGGTATCGATTACTTGCTTCTTCTCGATCAAGTTCGAGAACCAGATCCTGATCACCTAGGACGGCTACGAGAACCTCACCAACTACCGCTGGGACCCCCGCCTGATGGCGTGACGGGAGACGTCAGCAGCCAAACTCAGATTGGCCCGGTTCAATCACAGCTCCCAGCGATTGCCCGAAAAGACGCTGCCCTCCGCTCTGCGGGACGAAACGCCATCTTGCTGCGCTTGCGTCAATGGCCACAATCGGAAAACCTATGCTCCGGCGGGGCTCTCAGCAGCAAATCTCGCCCGCCATGCCAAATTTGTTTCGTCGGCAAGCTTTCGAGCTTGCGCCTGAACGGTATTCGCGACAGATTTGTCCAAGCCGATGTGATCCTGAACCCGAGACAACATTGCCTGCGGATTTCTTGAAAGCTCGGCGTATGTAATGATTAGCGGAGCGATTAACTCTTCTGCGAACCATCTCGTCCATTCCTCATTTTGTGCAATGGCTTGCTGAACATAAGCTTCAATTTTTTGGCGGTCATATCCGTCTGTGTGTTCCGGTTCGATCCGCTCCAAAACAGAACCATCGACATTGAGATGCCAAAGACCCGTTTGCTGAGCGCGAAGTCGAGAAATTGCTTGATCCAGATGGTCTTCGCGCTTCAGGTGAATGAACCGGGTTGTGCCGAAAACCGCCTCCATCCGCTTCCGGTCCGATGAATGGGTTGGATGCAAAATTTTAGGGACGTATCCCCTTGACGCAAGTCTAACAGCTTAGTCACGCACAAAACATCCCTATTGGTTGCGATTTACGGCGTTAGCGCCTATACGACGCTCATGAAGCAACGCATAGGCGAATCGATGGCAGAAGCAGACCGAGTAGCTGAGGCGCAGGCAGTCATTCAGGCTGAGCGTCAGGCTGTTCACGATTGCGAAGCGGAAGTGGCCGGCCTCAAATCGCAACTAACTGATGCTCAACGCAAATTGGCGGAAAAGAGGGCTAGCCTTAACCTCGCCGAACGCGTGATGGCGATCTTCACATCCAAGGCTGAAGCGGTTAGCAGCGCAAAAGAACCTCCTACCAAGCGCCGCATGAGGCTCGGGGCAAAGAAGCGTGCTATCTACACTTTAGTAGCAAAACAGGTTTGCACGCTAGATCAGATCGCCACCCACCTTACGGTCTTGAATGATACCGATATTGACCGCCGCTATATCCGGGATGTTGTGCGAGACGCTATCAATGACGGGGATATGCAGGGCGACATAGACCATCAGTTTGTGATGTCCGAAGCCGGGCGCGAAATACTTGAGAAGGCCCCTGTTCCAACTGGCTGGGATCTTTACGAAGACGCCGCAGAGATGCGGCACGCGATGCGGGAGGTACGTAGCGTGCACCCCAAAGAGAATGAGCCGCCCGTAGGCGGCTCAGAAGCCGAAGAGGTTGCACCCTCTTCAGAGAGGACCGTTGAGCACGAAGACGAGGCGCGCAACGGCCTTTTCTAACCTGTCCTCACAGGCCAGACCCGACACTGATAGATGTCGGGACTTCAGATCGGGGGTGGTCCGATGGAACCGTTAACCCCAGTCCAGCCGGTGTGCGATGCCTAGGCATGGCTATCCGGGTGCAGCCCCGTTGGGGGACCATCCACTACCCTGCCCCCCTTCCAGAAGGGGGTAAGAGCAGCAACCGGCGCGGCTTCCACCTCTCGCC
Source organism: Pseudomonadota bacterium (assembly GCA_039191105.1). Taxonomy (GTDB): domain Bacteria; phylum Pseudomonadota; class Alphaproteobacteria; order Caulobacterales; family Hyphomonadaceae; genus Henriciella. The sequence continues at coordinate 1,653 of JBCCXW010000197.1, read as the reverse complement.
GGTTGCTGTGCTTCTATGGTATAGTACCTTTATGGTCAATGAATTTGGAGAGCATTCAGAGGTGCTGTCATTGCGTGAAGCTATAGAAACCGGGCGATTACAAGAGTTTATCGCCCAAGAGGAAGCCAGAGGCGTCGGGCCAATAAGCGAGGCGGAATTCGACGAAACCGCCTCTACAGTGATCAAAAGGCCACAATCAACCGATCAAACATCCGATTGACTTCGCCACGATGGTTCGCTCGGAAAGTGAACTCATCCAGATACTTGCGCATGTGCTGCTGGCTGATTGAGACGTGGGTGCCACGGATAGAGTGCTTAAAGTGACGCCAAAAGCTTTCGACGTGGTTCGTGTGGTGCAGCGTGTCAGTGTCTGCGTCATAAACCGCCCACTCTTTTGCGCCATGCTTCACGGCGACATGCGAATACCCGTGGTCCTTCAGTAAGCGATAGCTGTAGAGTTCGTCAGTTGAAACGGTCGCGCCAGTTTCAACAGTCTTCAGGGTTTCCTCACGAAGTGTTCTAAGCTTCACGTCGGCAATAATTTCAGTCACAAGGCGACCGCCGCGCTGTTTGAAGCCCATGACAATTGTCTTGCCCGCCGCGCCGCGGCCACGCTTTCCCGGGCGCTTGCCGCCGACGTAGGCTTCGTCGATCTCGACATGGCCCTGAAGCATCGCCTTGAGGTCATGTTTGTCCATTTGCTCACGGATTTGGTGCCCGATCCTCCAGGCAGTTTTGTAGGTCACGCCAAGCTGGCGTTGAAGCTCCTTTGCTGACACGCCATGGCGCGTGGTTACGAATAGATAGATTGCATAGAACCAAGATTGCAAAGGCGTGCGGGTGTCTTGAAAGATAGTCTTTGCAGTTGGGTAAACATGATCGCCGCAAGAGGCGCATGCCCATGCGCGACGCACCTGATCTTTCCCGCGTTTTTTGTCATAGACGGACTTAACACGATGGAAGGTGCTCTTAACGCCACAGGAGCGACATACATGCCTTTCACCGAAACGAACATTGAAGATATGTTCTAGGCAGGCCTCATCGTCCGGGAAACGTTTGAAGAATTCGCGGACGCTAAAGTCGGGGGATGCTGATTTGCTCTTTTCCATGCATCATATGTAGCAAGTCAGATTACTTGCGTCAAGGGGATACACCCCAAATTTTAAGTTGATCGGCAAAAAACGCAAAGCTGTCGCGCTGAAGCCTTAAGCCGAACATGTTGGTTTCGCCTCTGCCGAACTCAAGAGCGGCTTCAAAAACTGTTCCTATTGCTTCTTCGCTCGACGAGAAAATCTTCCCTTGTAAGTCATAGTAACCCTGCCATGCGCTTGACGATGGTTCATGGAAGTGCGACCCCGGATTTCCAGCAATCTTAGTTGCTGACAACAGCTTGCATAGCATGTTGCTCCCGCTGCGTGGGGTCGTGCAAATCACATAGGATTGGATCGGTCGTTCGGACAAATCGCACTCCTCGGTCAGCATATTCGGAGGAATACCAGACATTCAGACTTCGCGCAGCATCCGTCAGAATTGGCTGTCGCGCTAAATCGCTTGGCGATAGTTGGCGAGCATAGCTGGGCGTAGTGCTTATGTTGGCGTGCATTGTGGACGGGTGATGAGGTCTGTGTCCTTTGCACTGAGGTGATTTTGCCT
>JBCCXW010000196.1:0-5526 GCA_039191105.1 Pseudomonadota bacterium | reverse complement strand
GGGACTCCTTCTCCCGAAAACGCGTTCGCCGCCAAGATTGGCGGCGAAAGCTCATTTGTGAAGACGTTTAGTGGAAAAAGCTAGGGGGTTAGTCTGCTTTTTCTGTCGGGACAGATCCGGTCAAAGTGACCTTTCCACCCGCCTTCTCAATCGCTTCAACCGCTGCTTTAGAAGCGCCAGTTACAGTGATCTTGACCTTTTTCGGCGCATCACCTTTGGCGAGCAGGCGTACACCGTCTCTCAAACGACGCACAACACCGGTCGCGACTAAGTCAGCTTCCGTGATCTCTTTTTTAACGTCCAGCTTGCCCGCCTCGATGGCCTTAGACAGAATGCTAAGGTTCAACCAAGCGTGCTTCTTCGAATTGCGGGCTGTGAAGCCGCGCTTTGGCAGACGCATATAGATCGGCATCTGTCCGCCCTCGAAGCCATTAATGGCCACACCAGAACGTGACTTTTGACCTTTGACCCCGCGGCCACCGGTCTTGCCTTTACCAGACCCAACGCCGCGACCAACGCGGTGACGGGCTTTGGTTGAGCCTTCTGCAGGAGAAAGTTCGTTGAGTTTCATTGTTTATCCCTCGACGACTTCAACAAGGTGCGAAACCTTATTGATCATGCCGCGAACGGCAGGTGTATCTTCCAGCGTCCGGGTGCGACCGATCTTATTCAGACCAAGGCCGACCAGTGTTTGACGCTGATCCGGCGCGCGACGGATCGGGCTACCGGTCTGGCGCACTGTGACGGTGGCTTTTGCTTTTGCCATTGGTCAGATCCTTTTTTCTTACGCGTCAGCCGTTTCGGCCATGCCAGCTTCAGACGCCCCGTCGGTCCGGCGACCAACGATGTCTTGCACTTTCAGACCACGCTTTGATGCCACAGACCGTGGGCTGGCCTGATTGACGAGCGCGTTAAACGTTGCGCGAACCATGTTGTATGGATTGGACGAGCCGATTGATTTGCCGACAACATCTTGGATGCCAAGCACTTCCATAACGGCACGCATTGGACCACCCGCAATCACGCCGGTTCCGGGAGGCGCTGCGCGAAGAACCACTTTACCGGCGCCCCAACGGCCCCGGCCATCATGGTGCAAAGTGCGTCCTTCACGAAGCGGCACGCGAACCATGTTGCGCTTTGCTTCCTCAGTGGCTTTGCGGATCGCTTCAGGCACTTCGCGGGCTTTACCCTTACCGAAGCCTGCGCGGCCCTTTTGGTCACCGACCACGACAAGCGCGGCGAAACCAAAATTCTTACCACCTTTAACGGTTTTGGCGACGCGGTTGATACCGACCAGCTTGTCGACGAATTCGCTTTGCTGCTCTTCGTCGCGATCCCGGCGGCGTCCGCGTCCTCTGCCTCTTTCTTCAGCCATGGTGACTCTCCTAGAACTTCAGACCGCCCTCACGGGCGGCGTCTGCCAGGGCTTTCACCCGGCCATGGAACACATACCCACCGCGATCAAAGACAACGTCTTCAACCCCGGCCTTTTTCGCTCGCTCAGCCACCGCTGCGCCAACTTTCGCCGCCGCTTCGATGGTGCTGGTCGACTTCAGGCCTTTGCGCAGATCAGCTTCGAGTGTTGAAGCCGCTGCCAAAGTCACACCCTGCTCATCATCAATGATTTGAGCAGAAATATTCTTGCCTGAACGCGCCACAGACAAACGAGCCTTGCCTTCCGCTGATTTGCGGAGCTTGGCGCGATTGCGCTGCTGACGACGAATGAATTTTTCGCGTGAGGACAACATGATTACTTCTTCTTGCCTTCCTTACGGCGGACATATTCGCCCTGATAACGGACACCCTTGCCTTTATACGGCTCTGGGCGGCGATAGTTGCGGATCTCGGCAGCGACTTGACCAACAACTTGCTTGTCAGCGCCTGAGATTTCGATCTCAGTTGGCTTCGCGCATTTGATGTCGATGCCGTCTGGCGCTTTGTAGATCACGTCATGCGAGAAACCGAGCGCCAGTTTAAGGTCTTTGCCTTGCATCTGAGCGCGGTACCCAACGCCGACGAGTTCGAGCGTCTTAGAAAAGCCCTCTGCAGCGCCCTGAACCAAGTTTGCAGCGTTCGAGCGGGAGGTGCCCCACAGCGTCCGCGCAGATGGATCAAGCGCTTGCGCGAAGGTCATCTTCTTGCGGCCTTTCTCGTCATTGATGCGGATTTTTTCATTCGCAGCACTGACCAGATCGTCGCGCGGATTGATGCGCAGCTCCGCACCTTCAAGCTCAGCCGAAATCACTTCAGGCAGCTCCAGAGAGAGCTCACCCTTCGGACCTTTGGCTTTCAGCACCTGGCCTTCGATCGTGACCGTCGTGTTTGACGGGACAGAAATCGGAAGTTTGCCAATACGAGACATATTAGTTCACCCTTCCCCTAGAATACTCGGCAGAGAATCTCGCCGCCGACATTCTCGTTGCGCGCAGTATTGTCAGACATCACGCCCTTCGAGGTCGACAAGATCGAAATCCCAAGACCGTTGCGAACCAAAGGAATGTCACTCTTAGAAGAGTAGACACGACGCCCTGGCTTCGAGACGCGACGGATCTCAGAGATCACCGGCGTGCCATCGAAATATTTCAGTTCAATCTCAATATGCTTGTGACCGTCTTTTTCGATCTCAGCATATCCACGAATGTAACCCTCGCCTTGTAACACTTCGAGCACACGGGCACGAAGCTTAGAGGCTGGTGTCACGACCTTGTCCATGCCGCGCATCTGCGCGTTACGGATACGGGTCAGCATATCACCGAGGGGATCAGAAATCGCCATAATATCCCTCCTTACCAGCTAGACTTGACGAGGCCTGGGATCTTACCGAGCGAGCCAAGCTCACGCAGCGCAATCCGAGACATTTTGAGTTTGCGGTAGTATCCGCGCGGACGACCAGAGACTTCGCAACGGTTGCGCACACGGTTCGGCGCAGAGTTGCGAGGAAGCTCAGCCAGTTTGAGGCGCGCTTTAAAACGCTCCTCAAGAGGCAGATCTTCGTTCATCGCGATCGCTTTAAGCTCTTCACGCTTGGCCGCATATTTCTCGACCAGACGCTTGCGCTTATCATTCCGCTCAACAGCACTCTTTTTAGCCATATCAGTTGTCCTTCAGTGCTAGTTCCGGAACGGGAAGCCACACTGCGTCAGCAGGCTCTTGGCTTCTTCGTTCGAGTTGGCGGTGGTACAAACAATGATGTCCATACCGCGAATATCGTCGACATCGTCATAGTTGATCTCAGGGAACACGAGTTGTTCCTTGAGCCCCATGGCGAAATTGCCGCGACCGTCAAAGCTCTTGCCGTTCAGACCACGGAAGTCTTTCACGCGTGGCAGAGCAATATTGGTCAGACGATCCAGGAATTCGTACATACGTTCCCGACGCAGAGTGACCTTACAACCGATCAGCATCTCTTCGCGCAGCTTGAAGCCAGCGATTGATTTGCGTGCTTTGGTTGCGACAGGCTTTTGACCTGCGATCTTTTCCATCTCTGCAAGCGCCGTTTTGATCTTCTTGGAGTCAGCGACAGCTTCGCCCACACCCATATTGATCACGACCTTGTCGAGCTTCGGGATCTGCATGTCATTCGTGTAGCCAAACTCTTCTTTGAGCTTGGACCGAATCTGCTCGTCATACTTCTTCTTGAGGCGTGGCGTGTAGTCTTTAGACATCGAGAGCCTCCCCTGAACGTTTAGCGAAGCGGGTCTTGCGACCATGCTCGTCGGTTTTGAATCCTACGCGTGTTGGCTTGCCGTCCCGTGGGTCGACCATCGCAACATTTGAAACATGAATTGGCGCTTCAAATGAGTTGATGCCGCCCTGAGGATTAAGTTGGCTTGGCTTGGTGTGACGCTTCACAACGTTCACGCCACGCACAACCACACGGTTCTCAGTCGGGATGACTTTCAACACTTCGCCTTCTGCGCCTTTATTACGGCCAGTGAGAACGATAACGCGGTCACCCTTTTTCACTTTCGCAGCCATAGCTACAGCACCTCCGGCGCCAGCGAGACGATCTTCATGTGGTTCTTCGCGCGCAGTTCACGGGGAACAGGCCCAAAGATCCGAGTGCCGATCGGCTCATTGTTATTGTTGATCAGGACAGCCGCATTGGTGTCGAAACGGATGGTAGATCCGTCCGGGCGGTTAATGTCCTTGGCGACACGAACGACGACGGCACGACGCACGTCACCCTTCTTAACGCGGCCAGTTGGAATTGCTTCCTTCACTGAAACCACAATGACATCACCTACAGAGGCGTAACGACGTCCGGCACCGCCCAGCACTTTAATGCACTGAACACGGCGGGCACCAGAGTTGTCCGCGACCCGTAGGTTGGACTGCATCTGGATCATGCGTCGCCTCCATCAGATGGAATGACTTCCCAACGCTTGAGCTTTGAACGCGGCGGACATTCACGGATCGTGATGGTCTGACCTTCAACAGCAGCATTGTCTTCGTCATGTGCGTGATAGCGCTTAGAGCGACGCACAGTTTTCTTGAGAAGCGGGTGAAGGAAACGACGCTCCACGCGCACAACAGCGGTCTTATCCTGCTTGGTCGAGACCACTACGCCTTCCATAACACGTCTAGGCATATCTTACTCCTACGCCTCAGCATCCGCGCGGGCCTGCTCGCGAAGCAGGGTCTGGACGCGAGCGATATCGCGACGGACGACCTTGATGCGGGCGGTCTTTTCCAACTGGCCAGTGGCCTGCTGGAAGCGGAGGTTAAACTGTTCCTTCTTCAACTGCAGGAGCTCTTCCTTCAGCTGATCGGGGCTCTTCGAACGGAAATCAGAAGCTTTAGCCATGCTTAAATTCCTTCAATCCGGCGGACGATCTTCGTGCGGATTGGCAGCTTAGCTGCCCCGAGGCGGAGCGCTTCCAGCGCGACCTCATCCGGAACACCGTCAATTTCAAACAAGATGCGTCCAGGCTGAACACGGGCGACCCAACGGTCGACAGAGCCTTTACCTTTACCCATCCGAACTTCGATCGGCTTGGCTGTGACCGGGGTGTCTGGGAAGACACGGATCCAAACCTTACCTTGACGCTTCATCTCGCGGGTTACAGCCCGGCGAGTCGCTTCGATCTGGCGTGCAGTGACGCGCTCAGGCTCAAGAGCTTTGAGACCAAACGAGCCAAAAGCGATGGAGTAGCCACCTTTCGCGGTGCCTTTAATCCGGCCTTTGAACGCCTTACGGTATTTTGTACGTTTCGGCTGACGCATCTCTTATGCTCCTGCCTGTGGGCCCGAAGCCGGACCACGCTGATTGCCAGAGCGTGCACGAGATTCACCAGACGTTTCCGCACGGCGATCGCGAGCCATTGGATCATGCTCCATGATCTCGCCCTTATAGATCCAGATCTTGATGCCGATGATACCGTAAGTGGTCAGCGCTTCTGCGGTGCCATAATCGATATCAGCGGCATCAAGATCTGGATCTATAAGGGCGAGATCATGGAGCATGACCCAATGGCTCGTGATCGCCGCGCGGAAACGTCTGGTGAGTCTCGCGCCCGCTCTGGC
>JBCCXW010000195.1:0-5551 GCA_039191105.1 Pseudomonadota bacterium | reverse complement strand
TAAAGGCCGCCTCGGCAAGACACTCTTTGTCGGGGGGGACTGGGCGGGCGACCCAGACGCGAAGAAAGTTCAAGTTCGCGGTCTTTGGGATGGCGAAGCTGAAGCGCGTATGATCTGTGACGAGATCGAGGCCTGGGCGGCGAAAGGCGGTAAGAACCGGTATGAAGACTGCGCCATTCTGGTGCGTGCCTCCTGGCAAATGCGTCTGTTTGAGGAACGCCTGATCATTCTCGGCATTCCCTACCGAGTCATTGGCGGCCCTCGCTTCTTTGAACGTGCCGAGATCCGTGACGCGATGGCGTATTTGCGCTTGATCCGCTCTACCGATGACGATCTTGCCTTTGAACGCGTGGTCAATCAACCAAAGCGCGGGGTGGGCAACACGACGGTGCAAAAGCTGCAGCGCTATGCCCGTGACGATGGACGCAGCTTGTTCACGCTGACGCCGATGGTGCTTCAAACCGACGAGATTAAAGGCCCTGGCAAACGCGGGCTCACTCAATTTACCAACCAGATCAATCTCTGGCGCGACCGCCACACAAGCGGCATGAGCCATACCGAGCTCGCGCAGGTCATTCTCGATGAATCCGGCTATACGGATATGCTGCAAAAAGATCGCAGCCCACAGGCCCAAACTCGGCTCGATAACTTAAAGGAACTCATCAATGCGATGGGCGAGTTTGAGAACCTGACCGGGTTCTTGGAACATGTGGAACTGGTCATGGATGCAGGCCGCGGCGGTGATGGCGATGAGGTTCAGATCCTCACGCTGCACGGCGCGAAAGGCCTAGAGTGGCCGCTCGTTTTCCTGCCAGGCTGGGAAGAAGAAGTGTTCCCATCGCGTCGGTCGCTCGATGAAAGCGGCGCCAAAGGGCTCGAGGAAGAACGTCGGCTGGCTTATGTCGGGATCACCCGCGCCCGCGAGGTTTGCCGGATCAGCTTTGTCGCCAACCGGCAAATCTTTGGCCGCTGGCAAAGCGTCCTGCCCAGCCGGTTTGTCGACGAGCTCCCGCATGACCAAGTCGAGGCTGAAGCAGAGACGGGCTATTCCTCGCTGCCCGGCGGCGAAGACGGGTTTACCGGGACCGTTGAGGATTTGGGTGAGCGCTCAAGCTACACCTCACCCGGCTGGCGGCGCTTGAAAGAGAACGCTGGCAAGTATGAATCCGGTCCGGTGATTGATGGCAAAGCGACTTTGGTGGCGTCCGAGACCGGCCAGTCTGGCTTCAAACTGAACCAGCGTGTGTTCCATGAGAAGTTTGGCTATGGCAAAGTCATGGATGCGAATGGGACGAAGCTGACCGTGGCATTTGAAAAGGCTGGCGTGAAGAAGGTGATCGCGACCTTTGTGAGTGCGGCTTAGGCTGCTCTCGCTCATCCCCGCGCAAGCGGGGATCTTGTGCGGTTAAGTTCGGAAGCCAGTCGCGAGATCCCCGCCTGCGCGGGGATGAGCGAAGTTAAGGTTACAAGAGCGTATCTGCCAAATCACGCCATTCAGGGTTTGCCTCTTCAATCAACCGGATCTTCCAATCTCGGTTCCATTTCTTAATCCTCCGTTCTCGCAAAAAAGCGGACTCGCGAGACGGATGCGCTTCGAACCAGACCAACATTTCCAAATTGTAGCGGTCGGAGAACGACCCTTCCAAAACATGTTCGCGATGCTGCCATGCGCGTTTGTTTAGGTCATCCGTCATGCCGATATAGAGGACGCCGCGCGGTTTGTTGGTGACCATGTAGACGAAATAGTGCTGTTCCATATCTCGCTCATCCCCGCGAAGGCGGGGATCTCGTTCGAATAAAACGCAGATTTCATTTTGCTAAGACCCTCAGCTTGCGCTGGGGGACGAAGACTATCCCGTCGCCTTCAGCGCCTGGTCCAGATCCGCCATCAAATCCTCCGCACTCTCAATTCCGATTGAAAGACGGACCGAATTCGGCGCAGCGCCTGCGGCCACCTTTTGTGCGTCCGTCAGTTGCCTGTGCGTCGTCGAGGCCGGGTGGATGACGAGCGAACGCGCATCCCCGAGATTGGCGACATGGCTGAACAGCTCAAGGCTGTTTACAAATTTCACACAAGACTCGTAGCCGCCTTTCAACTGAACCGTGAACAAGGCCCCAGCGCCTTTCGGGCAAAGCTTCTGCGCACGCGCTTTGTAAGGCGAGCTATCAAGACCGGCATAAGTCACGCTCGCCACCGCATCGTGACCTTCGAGCCAAGCTGCAATTTTCTCAGCATTGGCGACATGCTTTTCCATCCGCAGCGACAGGCTCTCAATGCCCATCAGCGTATAGTGTGCGCCTTGTGGGTTCATGGTCATGCCGAGGTCGCGCAGGCCAACAGCAATCGAGTGGAAGGTGAACGCGGCTGGGCCAAACGTCTCGTGGAATTTGAGCCCGTGATAAGCGGGTTCTGGCTCTGTAAGTGATGGGAACTTACCAGCCGCCGTCCAATCAAACGCGCCTGAATCAACAATCGCACCGCCGGTGACGGTGCCGTTGCCGGTCAAGTATTTGGTCAGCGAATGCGTGACCAGCGTCGCGCCATACTTGATCGGATTACAAAGGTAGGGCGTCGCAGTCGTGTTATCGACAATCAGCGGGAGCAGCGCGTCTTGCGCGATTTTGGCGATCGCTTCCAAATCAGTGACATAACCGCCAGGATTGGCGATACTCTCACAGAAGATCGCGCGCGTATCGTCATTGATCGCCGCTTTCACCGCGTCGAGGTCATCGAAATCGACAAACGTCGCCGCCCAGCCAAAGCGCTTAATCGTATGTGTAAATTGGGTGACAGAGCCGCCATAGAGTCGCGTCGAGACGACCACATTCCGGCCGGGTTCCATGAGCGGGAACAGCGCCATGAGCTGCGCCGCGTGGCCCGATGAACAGCAGACACCGCCTGCCCCACCCTCCAATTGCGTGATCCGATCGGCCAGCGCGCCAACGGTCGGATTGGTCAGGCGCGAGTAGATAAACCCAACTTCTTGGAGATTGAACAAAGCTGCTGCGTGATCGGCATCGCGAAACACGAAGGCCGTCGATTGATAGATCGGGACTTGCCGCGCGCCGGTCGCGGGATCAGCCGCTGCCCCGGCATGGATTTGCTTTGTGTCGAAGCCGAGTTCTGTATCGCTCATTGTTGGAACCTCCCTTTGGATGTGGGAGGGTCGTAGACCAGCAATGACGCCGGTTCAACTAAAGCCTCATTTTAGTGTTTCGTGGCTTCGTCTTCGCCACTAATCTCGTCCCAGAATTTCTTGACGCGGCCAACAAAGCCCTCCGATTCCGGGTTGCAGTCTTTGCCGGAGCATTCGCAAAACTCGCGTAAGATCTCCTTTTGCCGCGCCGATAGGTTGCGCGGGGTTTCGACAAACATCTCAATATAGAGATCACCGGTTTGGTGATTGCCGCGAATGCTGGGCATGCCTTTGCCGCGTAAGCGCAATTTGCGGCCCGTTTGCGCGCCTTCTGGAACGGTGACACGTGCGCGGCCACCACTAATGGTGGGAATCTCAACCTCTCCGCCAAGCGCTGCCGTCACCATCGAAACCGGCGTGCGGCAATAGAGATTTGGGCCGTCACGCTCAAAAATGTCGTGCTCTTCGACGTTCACAAATATGTACAGATCGCCTTTGGGACCGCCCTGCGTGCCCGGTTCGCCTTCACCGGACAACCGGATCCGCATGCCGGACTCAACGCCAGCCGGAATCTTGACCGATAGGTTTCGATCCTCTTGCACCTGTCCGACACCGCGACATGTTTTGCACGGACTGGCGATAATTTGACCGCGGCCGTGACAGCGCGCGCAGGTCCGCTCCATTGTGAAAAAACCTTGTTGCGCCCGAACCCGGCCGGAGCCTTGGCAAGTGGGGCAGGTTTCAGGGCTGGTGCCCGGCTCAGCCCCGGTGCCGCTGCAAACCTGACACTCGACGGCGGTTGGCACATTGATTTTGGCTTCTTTGCCGTGGAACGCTTCTTCCAGGGTGATGTCCATATCGTAACGCAAATCGGAGCCGCGCTGAGGGCCGCCGCGCCGTCTTCCACCGCCAAACGGATTTCCACCAAAGACTTGGCTGAAAATGTCTTGGAAAATATCGTTCGGATCGCCGTTCCCAAAGGGGTTGCCGCCCGCGCCGCCACCCATGCCGTTCTCAAACGCAGCGTGTCCAAACCGGTCATAAGCGGCTTTCTTTTCCGGGTCAGATAAGACGGCATAGGCCTCACCGACTTGTTTGAACATAGCTTCTGCTTCAGCATCGTCTGGGTTTTGGTCCGGATGATACTTCATCGCCAATTTGCGATACGCGCTCTTAAGCGCCTTTTCATCAGCCGTCCGGTCGACACCGAGCACGTCATAATAGTCGCGTTTGCTCATAGGGCGGTTTACCTGCTCACTCTCTCAGAAACCAAAGTGGGGAGGTCTGCTCCGAAGTGCAAGGCTTTACCCTGCTGGCTTATCCCGCCTTTTTCAGGTTTGTTTCGCCGAGGACACGGTCTGCAATTTCTTTAGGCACGACCATCAGGGTATCTGCGAGGGTTTGACCCCATTCCTTTAACAGCTCGGTGGCGCGAACCGAACCCGTACGGTCGCGGTGGATCTCTAACATCATCTCGTAAACATCGATGTGCTTTTGATCCATATCGACGATTGGATACCAATCAATTGCATCGGGATTGGCGACATGCGCAAATCGGTGCTCAGGATCCCAGATATACGCTATCCCGCCCGTCATACCGGCACCGAAATTATCGCCGACCGCTCCGAGGATCGCAACGCGGCCGCCGGTCATATACTCGCAGCCATTTGCGCCGCAGCCCTCAACCACCGCTTCCGCGCCGGAGTTTCGCACAGCAAAGCGCACACCGGCTTGTCCAGCCGCATAGAGATTCCCGCTCGTCGCGCCATACAGACAAGTATTGCCGATGATCGTATTGTCGCCGCCTTGATACGAGGCGTTGGCTGGCGGTCGCAATTGGATGGTGGCGCCCGAGAGCCCTTTGCCAACATAATCGTTTGCGTCGCCGACAACATCGAGCAACAGACCTTGCACGCTAAATGCGCCGAGCGACTGACCCGCGCTCCCCGTCAAGCGAATGTGGAGGCGGCCTTCTGGGAGCGCACGCTCACCGAATTTGCGAACGATGGCAGAGCTCGACCGAGCGCCAATCGAGCGCTGTACGTTTTGCACTTCATAGGTGAGTTGCATTTTCTCGCCGCGGCCGAAGAAAGGCTCGCCATCGCGCAGGATTTGCGCGTCGAGCGTGTTCGGCACCTCTTCGCGACGCTCGGGCTGATAGATGACCGGCGCTGCCGTATCGACTTGCACGAGCAAGGGATTGAGGTCCAAATCATCCAAATGCGGCGCGCCGCGCGACACCTGGGCCAATAGGTCAGTACGGCCGATCGCTTCGTCTAAGGATTTGAGACCCAGAGACGCCAATATCCGTCGCACATCTTCGGCGATGAAGCTCATCAGATTGATCACTTTGTCTGCGGTGCCGGTAAACTTAGCGCGCAGCGATTCATCTTGCGTGCAAACCCCAACCGGAC
>JBCCXW010000194.1:0-5679 GCA_039191105.1 Pseudomonadota bacterium | reverse complement strand
GCCATGTCAGGCCTCCTTTTCTCAGTGTCCGGCCCACCGGACGTTGGTCCTTTCTCAAAGCGGGCCAGAAGAGTCCCGTTGAAGCGCGCCACATACACATGCCCGCCTCAGGTTTCAAGCACCATTACTGCTGACATATGCAGCCACACTTGGCCACGCTCGGAAAGCGCTTGACAAGACCGGTAATAAACGGGCCTAGCGTGCCAGTATGAGCCCAGCGCATACGTTTCAATTCTTCGAAAGCGAAGCGGACTTGCAACACGCCGCTGCCGCATGGCTGGCCGCGGCCTTACAAGACGCGATCGCGCGACGCGGGACGGCCGTGTTTATGGGGTCGGGCGGTCGCACGCCTGGGCCGGTCTATGCAGACTTGTCCAAGGCGGACTTAGACTGGTCGCGGGTGCAAGTCGGATTGTGTGACGAACGCTGGGTGGATCGCGATCACGCCGCCTCGAATGGCGTGATGTTGGAGCGCACGCTCTTACAAAACAAAGCGCAAGCGGCGGTCTATGTGCCGATGAAGACCCTGCATGCAGATCCTTTCGAAGCGATCGACGCGGTCAATGAACGCTATCTCGATGCAAGCCTGACCGATGTGATGCTGCTCGGCATGGGAACGGACGGCCACACGCTCTCTTGGTTTGCAGGCGCCCGCGGTTATGGGGAAGCGGTTGATCCTGACTCAACGTCGATCGTCGCTGCAATCGAAGCGATTGAGAGCGAGATTACGGGGCCAAACCGATTGCGCATGACCTTGACCCTGCCCTGTATTTCTTATGCCCGAAACATATTGCTGCTGATCACCGGCAGAGAAAAGCGGCGCGTCTTTGAAACCGCACCGGACGATGCCCCGATCAGCCTCATGCGCCAGTCTGCTGGGCGGGCGCTGACGGTATTTTACTGCGACTAGGATCTCTCTATGACGCTCTCTCTTTTGCAAACCCTTGCGACCGATATTCAGACCCGGGACTTGGTGGATCTCGCGCAGCAATCGCCGCCAGGCGACCTTGAGGGGGCCGGTTGGCGAGCGGACCTCTCTCGACACTATACAACCCCCGATATCCATTCCGCTCTGCTCGATCATGCCGAGGCGATCGGTTTGCCGCGCGCCATCGATGATCTGTTTAGCGCAGCGATCGTGAACCCCTCTGAAGCGCGACCCGCGCTACACTGGGCGCTTCGGCTGCCGCCAGACGGGCCGCTCACGCAAGCAGAACACGACACAACTCAGCGGGCGCTCGCCAAAGCCGCAGACTTGGTCGCAGCAAACCGCTTTTCATCGATCGTACATATCGGCATTGGCGGCTCTGATTTCGGTCCACGGCTCTACGCGGATGCGTTTGCAGACCAGAGTTTGGAGGATCTCGATGTGCGCTTTTGCGCCAATCTTGATCCGTTGGATTTGGAACTGGCGCTGCGCGGTTTGTCGCCCGAGCGGACATTGGTCATTGGCATCTCAAAATCCTTCGGGACTGAGGAAACGCTTTATAATTTGGGCCGGGCGCGCACTTGGTTGGAATCGGCTCTGGGGCCCGAAGTGGCCGCTCAGCATCTCCTGTTAGTCACGGCCAATCCGGATCGTGCGACCGCCTGGCTTGATGGGATCGCAGCGACGACGTTGGACATGCCGATAAGTGTGGGGGGGCGCTATTCCATTTGGTCCGCCGCGTCCGTGGCTGTGATGGCGGGATTTGGTGTACAGACGTTTCAAGCCTTTCTCGATGGTGCGGCGGAGATGGACCGGCATGTTCGATCGGCGCCGATCGCAGCGAATTTGGCCGCGCGACTGGCTTTGCTAGACTTTTGGAACACCAGCCTGCTTGGTTTCGGCTCCCGGGCGGTCTTGGCCTATTCGCGGCGCCTGCGCATGCTGCCGACCTATTTGCAGCAATTGGAAATGGAATCGAATGGAAAGTCGGTCACGCCTGACGGACGCGCGGTGCCCCTAGCAACCGCCCCTTTACTCTGGGGCGGCGAAGGATCTGTGGGGCAACACTCTTATCATCAATGGTTGCACCAAGGCACACATATTATTCCAACAGAGTTTATTCTCGCGCCCGGCAGCCGCGCCAATGCGGATGGCGTCGAGGCGCTGACAGCGCATGCACTGGCGCAAGCCGAAATCCTTGCCAATGGCCGTTCGTTCGCCGCTGTGAAACAGGAGGAGCCAGCCTTACCAGATCACATCGCCCGCCAAAAAGTACACCCCGGCGGGCGGCCTTCGAGCTTTTTAAGTGCGCCAGAGCTGACGCCAAAAGCCCTTGGCAGTTTGATCGCGCTTTATGAGCACCGGACCTACTTGGCAGGTGTGCTGTGGGAGATTAACAGTTTTGATCAATGGGGTGTCGAACGGGGGAAAACCATGGCGACACAGCTGAAGCCTGTCCTGCGGGGCGAAGAAACCGCCGCGGACCCTGTAACGCAAGACCTTATCAATCGTCTTAAATAAGCGCGTCTAAATACGCGCGAGGTTTGTGCTTCCAGCAGCGGGCCCGCTTTTTAAGCGATTTTGTCCACTTGTGTGAAATCGAGATCGACGGGGGTTGCGCGGCCAAAAATCGAAACATTCACTTTCATTCGGCCGGTGTCTGAATCGAATTCCTCGACTGTGCCTTCGAAGCCTTGGAACGCGCCCTCGTTGACGCGTACTTCTTGGCCAATCTCGTAGACAATGGTTGGCTTCGGACGATCCTCGATCGGTTCATCGGAGGTTCCGAGGATGCGATCCACTTCCCTTTGCGGCACCGGCAGGGGTTTCTTCCCGCCATCTGCGCCGAGGAACCCGGTGACTTTCGGGGTGTCTTTGACCAGGTGATAGACATCATCCGTGAGCTTGGCTTTCATCAGGACGTAGCCCGGGAAATAGCGCTTCTCGATGGTTTTCTTCTTTCCGCGAACGACCTCAACGACCTCTTCGGTCGGAACCTCGAGGTCTTCGATCATCTCTTCCAGCCCCTTCATCGTGGCTTGATCGCGGATCGCTTGTGCCACCTTCTTTTCGAAGTTTGAATAGGCGTGGACGATATACCATTTTGCCTCAGCCATGGGCCAAGCACTCCTTATTGTTCTTTTGCGCTAGACGCCGAGACCGGTGATCCAACGAACCACCATGGCGATGAATTGATCCGATGCAAACAAGAACAGCGCGACAATGATCGACATCACCACGACCATAATCGTCGCCTGAATCGTCTCAGGCGTCGACGTCCAGGTCACTTTGCGACCCTCGGCTTCAACCTGCCGCGCAAACGTGATTGGCCCCACGCTTTTCTTGTTGTCCTTGTCGGCCATTCTCATGTTCCTGACTTTTTGGGATAATCTCGCTCCATACTGCGCATTCGAACGCTTGTGAAGAGAGGTGGGTGCAATGCAGACAAAACGCAAGCTATCCGCCAAATTCGGGCACCGGTAAGCCGGGCGTTTCGACTTGAAGGGCAAATAGGCTCCCGGCCATAGGCTGCCGATCGAGCGCCGCATCGCTTAATCCAAACCGTGCGGATGTGATGTATAGCGTGCGCAAATCGGCGCCCCCGAAGGCGCAGCTTGTCGGGCGCGAGACCGGCAGCTTCACAATCTGATCGATGCTTCCGTCAGGCGCATAGCGGACCACACGAGAGCCAGCCCATTGCGCATTCCACAAATAACCTTCGGCATCTACGACGCTGCCATCGGGATAACAGCCCGCTTCTAGTGTAGAGGCAAAGACGCGGCGGTGGCTCAACACGCCGCTGTCTGGATCGAAATCAAAGGCGAGGATCATCTGTTCAGCGCTGTCGCTGGTATAGAATGTCCGCCCGTCCGGAGAAAATTGCATCGTATTGGTGACCAGCACTTCGGGCAAACCAATTCGCTCAATCGTCATATCGGATTGAAGCCGATAATACTGGCCCTCCGGCAGAGTTCCAGAATCGTCCATCGTGCCGAACCAAAAACTCCCATCCGGTGCCATGCCGCCATCATTTGTCCGAAACCCTTTCGGTTCATTGAGTTTGGCGACCGTTTCATAATGCTCCGTCGCAGTGTCGTAGCGCCCGATTTCAAGATCGCCGATCATGATCAAGCCGCCATCGGCTAGGGCCAGTGCGCTGGCTCTCAGTGGGAGGTCATAGCGGCGAGTATTGCCGGTTTTTGGATTATGGCGATGCAGCTTGGCGCGCTTTATATCGACCCACCACAAAAAGCCCTCTGTCGGGCTCCAAAGCGGGCCTTCCCCTAACAAACACCCGGTTGGGGCGACGCAGACGCATTCCGGCACGCTCATTCTCCAATCGCTGCGTTGAGCGCGTTCTCATCACAGACGCGCCGCTTGTCAATTCTCAGTCGGCGCTGCCTTGAGACCATTTAAGATCAGATCAATATGGGTTTCGAAATAAGCGTCGAGGTCAAGTGGTTGGAACCGGTCAAAAACCGTTTTCCAAATTGCCGCGACCAGAGCTCCGGCGGCAATATTCTGCATAAGGCCGTGGCCCTGCATCTGTCGGAACTCGCCGGACTCGACACCATCTTGAATGATGGCCTCGATCATAGCTTGTCCGCGTGAGAGGATATTGGCGTGATAAAACTCTGCCAAATGCGGAAAGTTGGGCCCTTCTGCCATAATCAGCCGCATAATCTGTCTGCGGTCGCAGTTCAGAACACGCGAATAGAAAAACCGCATTTGCGCCAGCAAACGGTCCGTAGCAGAACCTGAGGACGCCTCGATCGCTCCGGCCATATGGCTCAGCATCGGCGACATCTTAGCTTTCACCATCTCCTCAAACAGCTGCTCTTTGCTCTCGAAGTAGAGATATACCGTGCCTTTGGAGACCCCGGCCTCTTCGGCGACGTCTTCAATCTTGGCGGCCGCAAAGCCAACGCGTGAGAAGACCGCGAGCGCGGCGTCCGTGAGCGCAAGGCGTTTGGCTTCCTTTTGACGTTCGCGTTTGCTCTGCGTGGTATCCGGTTCGAGTGGGTCTATGATACTGTTCATTCTGCCGGTCCTCCCATGGTCGCCCGGGTAACGACTCTTTCGCGCAACACTCGCGGTAAGTCTTTTATATCTTCAATGACTAAGGTCACAGCGGGCGTAACGAACAAGACCATAAACCCTGAAATCACGATGCCAAAGCCCAGGCTTACGCCCATCGGGATCAGAAACTGAGCTTGCGGGCTGGTTTCCAAAAGGAGCGGCCCGAGCCCGAGTGCGGTTGTCAGCGTCGTCAACAGGACGGGGCGGAACCGGCGGGCAGACGCATTGGCCGCAGCGGAGATCGTATCCATGCCATCGCGGCGATATTGGTTATACAGATCAACCAAAACCACCGATGCATTTACGGCAACGCCCGCCAGAGCGACGATGCCAAAAATCGACACGAAAGACACCGGATATCCGAGCACAAAGTGCCCCAGCACGGCGCCGGCAACGCCGAGCGGAATAGCGACGATGATCGCCAAAGGTTGCAAATATGACCGCAATTGCGTCGCGACCAGCGCGAAGATGACCAACATAACGATGATGAAGGCCTGCCCCAAACTGGCAAGGTCTTCGCTTTGCTCGCGGCTTGAGCCCGCTTGCTGCCATTTCAATCCGGGATAGGCCGCTTCTAGATCGGGTAGGATCCGGGTCAGCAACTGCTCGTTCGCAATCGAGGGTGTGCTGACGGCCTCATCAATATCGGCTGTGACCGTGACCACGCGCCG
>JBCCXW010000193.1:0-5715 GCA_039191105.1 Pseudomonadota bacterium | reverse complement strand
GAACGATTGGTGCGCCAAGTGCGGGATATGGGGATGGAACCTGCAACCCCTTCGGAAGCGCGAGACATACTCGGTCTTCCGCGCGCGGCAGCGAATTAGAGGAGGAACACGAATGTCTCGTCGAAAAGTCATAATCACGATCGCGCCCACGGGTGGGCTTGGCACCAAAGAGATGAACCCGGATCTGCCAACACAGCCACAAGAGATTGCCGATGATGTTGCGAAATGCTGCGCGGCCGGTGCCAGCGTTGTCGCGGTTCATGCGCGTCGGCCGGACGATACTGCGACCTGCGATGGCGACCTCTATCACGACATCAATACGCGCATTCGAGAGCAGTGCGACATCATCATCAACAACTCCACGGGCGGCGGCCCCACCGGTGAAATGGTTGAGCCAAGCGGCGTGAATGGTGATCTCGAAATGATTTGGGCCGAGCGGATGAAAGGGGTCGAAGGGGGCGCTGAAATCTGTACCCATGATGCGGTCACCGCGAACACCCACTATCAAGGTCAAAACGTTCTGATGCGCACCCCGCTCAACCGCAGCCGGGAACTGGCTCAGGCGATGAAAGATCGTGGGATCAAACCCGAATGGGAGTGCTTTTCGATCGGGCATATGCTGGATCCAATCACCCTGATCAAAGAAGGCTTGGATGAGCCGCCCTATATTTTCAACTTCGTGCTTGGTGTGCAACACGGCATTCAAGGGGCGATGCCATGGTCACTGAAGACCCTTCAAGCGATGGTTGATGAACTGCCGGACGGCTCCGTGTTCACTGTCTCTGGGATTGGTCCCGCGCAGCTGCCCGCAGCGATGGGGGCGCTGTTGACAGGCGGACATGTTCGCGTCGGACTTGAAGACAATATGTACTATTCGAGAGGGCAACTCGCGACGAACATGATGCTCGTCGAACGATTGGTCAATCAAGTTGACGATATGGGATTTGAGCCAGCAACCGCCGCCGAAGCGCGCGAAATACTCGGCATTCCAAGACCGTCGGCGCTGTCATAGCGTCCTCGTTTCTGCGCCGAAAAGTGTCTCTTAATATGGTCAACACGCTCACGCCTCCGGTCACCACCACTGCTATTATCGGGCTCGGTTCCGTAGGGTCGGGTTGGGCGGCCCTGATGTTGGCCAAAGATATCAAAGTGCAGGCTTACGATCCCGGCAAGGACGCTCAGGCGGTCAGTCAAACCCTGATCGAGGGCGCGTGGCCCTCTCTCATCGCGCTTGGGCTAACGGAAAAGCCGGCGCCTCCTTTCGAGGACCTACACTTTGACAACTCGATTGCAGCCGCCGTGTTAGATGCGGACGTTGTCTTTGAAAACGTTCCCGAACGGATCACAGTCAAGCATGAGGTCCTGGCGGCGATTGATGCTGCTGCGCCAAGCAATGCTCTGATCCTATCAAGCACTGGCGGGATTGAGACCACAGCGCTGCAATCCGTTTGTCAGTATCCGGAGCGGGTCGTGGTCATGCATCCGTTTAATCCGTCTCATCTGATCCCGTTGGTTGAAATCGTGCCCGGGGAAAAGACCGGCACTCAGTATACTGATCGAGCGCTCGCGTTTGCTCGTGCCATGGGCAAACACCCAATCCTGCTCAAGCGTGAGATGGATGGCCATATGGTCAATCGCTTGCAGTTCGCGCTCGTGCGAGAGGCCATTCGATGTTTGAATGAAGGGGTCGCAAGTGCTGAGGACATAGACGCCGCTGTTCGTTATGGCCTGGCGCCGCGTTGGCTCTTGATGGGCGGACTGCATACAGTTGCAATGGCAGGCGGACCGGGCGGCATGCAAGGTATTCTCGACCATGCCGGGCACGCCATGGAGAAATGGTGGGCAACGGACGCTAAGTTTAAGCTCACCCCGGCGCTCAAAGAAGCATTGGCCGAAGCTGCAAATGGGTTGAACCAGGGCGCAGCCTTTGCCGATTGGGCGGCATGGCGCGATCAGCAACTGGTCACCCTGCTGCGATTGCAGACAAGCGCCGATTATGAGCGCCCGGATGCGCGATCAGACGCCTGATAAAAAGGATAATGCAAATGACGACTTCAGATCATGCCTGGCCGATAGAGCTGCCCAACTGCGTTACCGTCGAACGCAAAGGCCAAATCGCGATTTTGACCCTGAACCGACCGGAAAAGCGAAATGCACTCAGCGATGAGTTGGTGCTCGCCATGCGCGCCTTTTTCACCAGCGTGCCGACAGACGTTTCCGCGATTGTTGTCAAGGGCGCGGGCGACCATTTTTGCGCCGGGCTCGATCTTAATGAACTGAAAGAATCGAGCTTTTTTGAAGGCATCGAAAACTCTGTCATCGGGCAGGGGCTGAACAATGATATTCAGTACTGTTCCGTTCCAGTCATTTCCGTGCTGCACGGTGCGGTGGTCGGCGGGGGCTTAGAAATTGCTGTTTCGACTCATATCCGTGTCGCTGAGGCGTCCGCCTTCTATGCGCTCCCGGAAGGCACGAGAGGGATATTCCTAGGGTCGGGCGGATCGGTCCGTTTGCCACGTTTGATTGGGACAGACGCGGTCATGGATATGATGCTCACCGGGCGGGTCTATTCCGCGGAAGACGCGCACGCGCAACTCGGAATGACGCAGTATTTGGTCGGCGATGGCGAAGGCTTGGAGAAGGCGATCCATTTGGCCGAGCGCATCGCCGAAAACTCTAAAATGTCCAATTACGCGATCGTCCAAGCCTTGCCCCGGATCGTCGAGAGCGATCCGAATACAGGTCTGTTCACGGAGCTGTTAATGGCCGGCATCGCGCAAGATGATGATGAAGCAAAACGGCGTTTGCGTGAGTTTCTCGAGCTCAAAATGAACAAGGTGAAGAGAGCATAGCGTGTGCGTGCTGGTCGGATCGACACGAGGAGACGAATACGATGCTAACAGGAATTGAAGAAGCTGAAGAATTCCGCGGTTACATTGCCCGCTGGGTCGATGAAAGGCTCATGCCTCTTGCCGAAGAGATTGACACAGCGGGGGAGTTTCCGCGCGAATTGGCGCAAGAGCTCGGCGAGCTTGGCTATATCGGCACCATGTATCCTGAGAGCGCTGGGGGCAGCGGTTTAGAGAACCCAAATCTCTGCTTTGCGATTCTCTGCGAAGAGCTGTCCCGGGCTTCGGTCGGGTTCGCCGCTTGGATCTGCATGCAAGGGTCAACCGCGACCCATACGATCTATGAGTGGGGCAATGATGCGCTACGCGCAAAATATTTTGACCCAGCCTTAAAAGGCGAAAAGATTTGTGCGTTCGCAATCACCGAGCCGGGGGCAGGATCAGACGCCGCGTCGCTCCGCACCAAAGCCACAAAAGTCGAGGGCGGGTGGCGACTCAACGGATCGAAAATGTTCACCTCCAACGGAACCGTTGCAGACTTCATCACTGTGGTTGCGTCGACGGATCTGTCGAAAGGTGCGAAAGGTCTAGAGCTCTTCGTGGTCGATACCAAATCGGAAGGGTTTTCGGTCAGCGGGAAGCTTGATAAATTGTCGGTCAGATCGTCCGACACGGCGGCCCTCTCGTTCGATGATATGTTTGTCCCAGAGGATCATATGCTTTCGAGCGAAACCGGAAACGGTTTTCGAAACGCCTATCGATCGCTGACAGTCGACCGGATTTTCACGGCGGCGCTTGCGGTTGGCAATATGCGGGCAGCGTATGAGTCAGCGCGAAAATACGCCCTCGAACGCGAGCAATTCGGGCAACCGATCGCCAAGTTCCAAGCGGTTGATTTTCGCTTGGTTGACATGTTCGCAGATGTCGAAATGGCGACCATGTACACATATCATGCCGCAAAGCTCGCTGACAAAGGCGAAGACATCACCGTTGAGGCTGCCATGGCAAAGCTGATCGCGGGCGAGAAAGGCCATAAAGTCTGCCATGAAGCGGTGAATGTGTATGGCGGGTGGGGTCTGATGAACGAGTATCCAGCGCAACGCTATTTGCGCGATTCTTATTTTCCAATGGTCGGCGGCGGCACTATGGACATTATGCGCATGATTATCGGGCGTCGCACCAATCAATAATCTCAGCGAAGAGGCCCGGATACACCTATGTCAGAGCACGCATTCGATTTTGACTTGTTCGTTATTGGCGGCGGATCTGGCGGGGTTCGTGCGGCCCGCATTGCGGCAGGTCATGGGGCACGCGTTGCGCTCGCCGAATCGTATCGCATGGGAGGAACCTGCGTGATCCGAGGCTGTGTTCCGAAAAAGCTCATGGTTTACGCTTCCGAATATGCCGACAAAATCAATCAGGCACGTGCCTTTGGTTGGCCCATAGAGGCAGGTCCGTTTGCGTTTCCCGCATTCATGGAGAAACTTCGCGCTGAGGTCACCCGATTGTCGGGTCTGTATATGATCGGTCAGCAAAATGCGGGCGTGACGGTTTTTGAAGACCGCGCAGAATTTATTGATGCGCACACCCTGAAATTGGTTACCTCAGGCACGGCGGTCACCGCCAATAAGATCTTAGTCGCGGTCGGCGGAACACCGTGGATGCCAGCACCGTCGGATGCCCCATCCGATGATCCCAACAGGGTGATGGGCATTGAACACGCAATTACGTCGGACCAAGTCTTTGATTTAACAGAACTACCGAAGCGCATCCTGATCGCGGGCGGCGGCTATATCGCGGTCGAGTTCGCGCATATTTTCAACGGGCTAGGCTGCGAAACGAAACTGAATTATCGCCGCGACAGAGTGCTCCGCGGATTTGATCAGGATGTCCGTGAGATCGTCCATCAAGGTTTGCTGGACTCTGGCGTCGAGATCATCACGAACACAGTCATTCATACGATCGAGAAAACGGCGGGCGCCGCGCATCGGTTCAAAGTGACGTTTACGGATGGGGCGACGGACGCGACGGATCTGGTCTTTATGGCGGTCGGACGGGAGCCGGCGATTGAGGGTTTGGGCTTGCAAAATGCCGGAGTCGAAATTGGCCCGGCCGGCGAAATCAAGGTCGACTCCTTTTCCAAAACGAACGTGCCTTCGATCTGGGCGGTGGGAGATGTCACCCGGCGTATGGAACTCACCCCGGTCGCGATCAGAGAGGGGCACGCGTTTGCCGATACGGAATTCGGCAACACGTCCCGTGTGATGGATCACGCCAATATCGCGACTGCGGTGTTCACGCAGCCAGAGGTCGGTACGGTCGGGCTAAGCGAGGAGGACGCGCGTCAAATCTATCCGAGCGTTGACATCTATAAGACCCACTTTCGGCCGATGCGAAACGCGATCACTGGAGACCATCGACGTGTGTTTATGAAGCTTGTGGTAAACCGGAGCGATCAACGCGTTGTCGGCGTGCACATTGTCGGGCCAGAGGCGAGCGAGATGATCCAAATGCTCGCCATCGCGGTACAAGTCGGCGTCACCAAGCCGCAATTTGATGCCACCTGCGCCGTGCATCCAACGCTGGGCGAAGAGATCGTCACATTGCGAACGCGGTCATGATGAACAAGCCGCACCGCTAGAACGCATTTTAGGAGGCGGTCGAGCGCTCAAAAGTTGAGCCATTCCATCGCATGCATCCGACACCGTGGGGTCAGTTGACCAAGGCGGCTTCGGTACGTTCTTTGACAAGGTCCAAGGTGACCTCAGGGGCGAGTTCGACGATTTTCAGCCCGCCGGTCACCACATCGAACACGCCGAGATCGGTGATGATCCGGTCGACAACGTTTTTACCGGTCAGGGGCAGG
>JBCCXW010000192.1:0-5838 GCA_039191105.1 Pseudomonadota bacterium | reverse complement strand
TGCCGAGAAGCGGGCGCATTTTCATATGCCGATGTCACCGCCACGATTAGCGGCATGGAAATCGCCACTGATCGCTGGGGCATTGATGTCGTTACCGGCGGATTGCAGAAATGCCTTGGCGGTCCTTCCGGCTCGGCCCCGATTACAGTTTCCGATCGCGCTGCTGAGCATATCTTTTCGCGGCGCCATACGGAGCTCGGCATTCAACGCAGCGATCTGGCGCAAGGCGCAGGCCGCAGGATCGCCTCTAATTATTTCGATCTCGCAATGATTATGGATTATTGGTCGGAGAAGCGTCTCAATCACCATACCGAGGCCACCACGATGCTATACGGCGCGCGGGAGTGTGCCTGCGTGGCCTTAGAAGAAGGGCTCGAGGCGCGCTATGAGCGGCATGCCAAAGCTGGTGCAGCGATGACCGCGGGCCTGCGCGCCATGGGGCTAAAAATCTTCACCAAAGAACAGCATCGCATGACCAATGTTACCGGCGTTTACATTCCAAGTGAAGTTGATGGAGAGCAGGTCCGCAAGCGCATGCGCGAAGACTTTGAAATCGAAATTGGGACCGCCTTTGGCCCCTTGCAGGGTAAAATCTGGCGGATCGGGGCGATGGGCTACAATGCCATGAAGCATAAAGTCCTGCTGACCCTTGGCGCCCTCGAAGCCGTATTGCGCAGCGAGGGGTTCGCGGCGCCCGCCGGCGATGCCGTTCAGGCCGCCTTGGAGGTCTATCGGGCATGAGCCGTGACCTGATCGGCTATGGCGAGACGCCGCCGGCCGCCAATTGGCCAAACGGGGCGCGTACAGCGGTTCAGTTCGTGGTCAATTACGAAGAAGGTGCGGAGAACTCAATTCTCAACGGGGATGCTGGTTCGGAAGCCTTTTTGTCCGAAATGGTGGGCGCTGCCGCGCAGGTCGGCGCGCGCGCGATGGCGATGGAAAGCCTGTACGAGTATGGGGCCAGAGCAGGCTTCTGGCGGCTTTATCGATTGTTCACGGATCGTCAGGTCCCGGTCACAGTGTTTGGGGTTGCCAAAGCGATGGAGATGAATCCGCAGGCGGTTGAGGCCATGCTTCAGGCGGATTGGGAAATCGCCAGCCACGGACTGCGCTGGATCGATTATCAGAACGTACCCGAAGCCATTGAGCGGGCCCATATCGAAGAAGCGATCAGCTTACACACAGCGCTAACCGGTACCCGCCCGCTGGGTTGGTACCAAGGCCGCACCAGTCCCAACACAGCGCGTCTGATCGCGGCGGAGGGTGGCTTCACCTATGATGCCGACAGTTATGCAGACGACCTGCCCTATTATGACCGCCAGCATGGCCCGACCCAATTGATCGTGCCCTATACACTCGACGTCAATGATATGAAGATTGTTGCCTATAATGGGTTTTCCGATGGCGAAGAGTTTTATCGCTATCTGCGCGATACGTTCGACTATTTGCATGCTGAAGGCGGGCGGATGATGTCGATCGGTTTGCACGGCCGCATCGCCGGTCGCCCGGGCCGCGCCAATGCGATCTCGCGCTTCATCGATCATCTACGCGCGGCGGATTTCGTCTGGATTACACGCCGCATCGACATTGCTAACCACTGGCTTAAGGAACATCCAGCATGAACATAAATGATCCCAAAACCATCGAAGAAGTGACAGCTGCATTTTATGAATATGAGCGCGCCTTGATGGAGGATGATTTGGACGCCATGGCCAATCTGTTTCGGCACGCCCCGGAAACCGTGCGGTATGGGGTCGGTGAGTGCCTTTATGGCTATGAGGAAATTGCCGCCTTTCGCAAAGGACGCGGTGGGTCGCCGCAGCGCGATCTCGGAAAAGTCGCGATCAGCGCTTATGGCGACCGCATGGCCACGGCGAATGCCGAATTCTTCCGCGAAAATACCAGCGTGCGCGGACGTCAAAGCCAAACGTGGGTGAAATTCGACGACGGGTGGAAAGTGGTCTCCGCCCATGTTTCGCTTGAAAAGGATGTTTCGTGACCATCGATGAGGTGAATGCTCTGCCAGCCAGCGGTTTTATAGAGGCTTTCGGAAGCGTCTATGAGCATAGCCCATGGGTGGCAGAAGCGGTAGTGGCGCAGCGCCCGTTTGAGGATCGCAACCAGATGATTTCCCAAATGCAGCAAAGCATGAGCGCAGCCCCGCACGCGGATAAGCTGAACCTATTGCGCGCACACCCCGAGCTTGCCGGCAAGGCGGCGATCGATGGAACCCTGACAACCGCGTCAAAATCCGAGCAAGCCTCGGCCGGTCTCGACCGAATGTTGCCGGAAGAATTCGAGGCGCTGACGAAAATGAACGCCGCTTATAATGCGCGCTTTGGATTCCCGTTTATCATCTGTGTCCGCATGACCAATAAAGCGGGTATCTTGGCGGCGTTGGAGCAGCGTTTGGAAAACACAGTCGATGAAGAGTTTGAGACCGCATTGGGCGAAGTCGCAAAGATCGCTCAGCTGAGATTGGAAGGCATGATTTCATGATGGACTTGAGCATATATACCGAAAGCGTTCGGAATGATTTAGAGACCCTCGGCGTCGGTGCGCCGAGCTGGGTTGTGCCCCGAGATGAGGTCTATGATGTCATTATTATCGGCGGTGGCCAGAGTGGTATGGGCGCCGCCTTCGGCTTGCTGCGGGAGCGCGTCAGCAACTTTCTAATCATCGATGAAAACCCGCTCGGCCAAGAAGGCCCTTGGGGCACTTATGCGCGCATGATTACCCTGCGCACGCCGAAACACTTGACGTCCATCGATCTCGGTGTGCCGTCTTTGACGTTTCAGGCCTATTGGGTCGCCCAGCACGGCGAAGCGAGCTGGGACGCTATGGATAAAATCCCTCGTGAAGACTGGCTCGACTATCTCAATTGGTATCGCGAGGTGCTCCGCTTGCCGGTTAAAAGCGAAACCAAAGTGAATGAGATTTCGCCGCGTGAGAACGGCATTTACAGGGTGCAGATTGAGGGCCCCGAAGGGCCGCGGGCGCTGAAAGCGCGAACTGTTGTTTTGGCCACTGGTATCCAGGGCGGTGGCGAATGGCATACGCCGGATTTCATCAAGCAAAGCCTGCCCAAATCGCGATACGCCCATACGTCAGAACTCATTCCTTATGAAGACATGCCGGGCCAGAGGATCGCCATTCTCGGCAATGGCGCCTCTTCGTTTGACAATGCACAATATGCGCTTCGCCAAGGGGTCGGCAGCGTTGACGTGTTTTGCCGGCGCGCCGAGATCCCGCGAGTCAATCCCATCCGTTTTATGGAGCAAACCGGCGTCGTGCCCAGGTTTTGCGACTTGGACGATGCGCTTAAATATGAAGTGATTTCATCCTTTATCAAACGTGCGCAGCCGCCGACCAATGATACATTTACGCGGTCCGCGGCATGGCCGAATTTCACCCTTCACCTCGGCGCCCCTTGGGAGCAAGTCAAAGACACCCCTCGCGGCGTCGAGGTCACCACCCCCAAGGGGACATTTGTCTTCGACTATTTGGTCCTCTCGACGGGACTTGTGACCGATCACGAATTACGACCCGAACTTGCGCGGGTGGCGGGCAAAATTGCCCGCTGGCAAGATGTGTTTGACGCGCCGCAAGCGCAAAAGAATGCAGTCCTCGACGCCCACCCTTATCTCTCAGATGGCTTCGAGTTTACCCCGCTCCGCCCCGAAGATACGGCGTCGATCAAAGGCCTTTTTGCGTTCAATTATTCGGCCTTGGTTAGCATGGGTCTGTCAGCAGCGGCTCTGACCGGGCTAGGCTATGCGATCCCACGCCTTGCCCAGTCGATCGCCAGCCAGCTGTTTCTTGAAGACAAAACATCCTGGGTTCAGCGCTACCTCGATTATGATGAAGTTGAATTCGTCAGCGAGTGGCGGCCAGCCAAAGAGAAACAAGCGGTGTCCTCGTGAGCCTCTCCACGCATGTGCTTGATCTGCGCAGCGGCCAACCAGCGTCGGGCATATCGGTGATGCTGACCCATGAGACGACACCGGTCGCGCAAGGCGTCACAGATGCAGATGGCCGCTTTGCAGATTTTTTTGAGAGCGGTGGCTTAAAGGTCGGTCAATATCAAATGACGTTCCATGTCGGGCCCTATTTCGCGGCGCAATCGGTCGAGACGTTTTACGATCAAATCCCGATCGTATTCTTCGTAAAAGACGCGGCACGCCATCACCATGTGCCGCTTTTGCTGTCCCCGTTCGGCTATTCAACCTATCGCGGCAGTTGAGCGTCAAGCGCGGCAGGACCGCGCTAAAGACAGACTAGTTCTGTGCCTCGAGCGCCGCGTCCATGACTTGGAATACGGCTGTGTTCTCGACAAAGTGCCCTGTCCAACCATATGCATCGCCCCACAGCGCGGCCGCTTTTAAATCGGTGCGCGTGAATTCATGAAACCGCTCAGCCCCAGCGCCAATTGCCCAGAGTGGGACAAGTTCATTTGTGTGATTGCGAGAGGCGAATTGGTAGCCCGGCATGTTTCCCGCACCGCGATCTTGCACGGCCAAAAAAGCATTGAACGTGTCATGGGCGGGATCAAAGCGCGCGGCCTCTATGGCTTCTTCGCTGCGGTCCGCCGCGATCGCGCCCCCTTCGCTATTGGTCCACGTGCCCTCGCCCCAAATACCGCCACACTCATGATCGGAGGTGACAATCAGCAAGGTCTCGTCCCAGTTTGAATGCTCTTCGACCCACTCAATCACAGAATCGACTGCTTTATTGAAGTCGATCTGCTCTTCAATGAAGCGCGGCATATTGTTGGCATGCCCCATCCAATCGACCGCACCGCCTTCTGACATCAGAAAGAAACCGTTTTCATTTTGATGGAGCACATTCAGCGCTCCAATCGTCATCGTCGCGAGGTCTGGGACCGCTTGATTGTAGGCCATCCCGGAGGGTGCGTCGGCCGTCTCAAGACCGTCTCTTAGGGCCTGCAGTGTCGCACCCGAGCGGGCGATCCCAACGACGCGTTCTGGAACGATCTCACCCGCGGCCAATGCTTCGAAATCAGATTTCGCATCGATGAAGGAAAACCCGTTGAGCCCCTCTTCACTGGTCATCGTGGTCAGCGTTTCCTCGCCGCCGACAAATTGAAAAGCGCTATCCTCTTCTGGCGTGAAGGCATCGCCGCTATTGTCATAAAAAGGGTGGCCGGCGCCCATAATCACATCCAAGTCGCTGCTGACCATTTCGGAAAAGATGTCGGCATAATTGTTACGGGACGCGTTGTGGGCGATGGTCGCTGCTGGGGTTGCATGGGAAACCATAACGGAAGCGACAGATCCCGCAGAGCGGTCTCGGTCCATGGCGATCTGGCCGATGGTCTGAAATGGGGTTTGCGCCCGCCAGTCCATGTTAAGTCGGCCATTTGAAGTTTTGCGCCCTGACATCAGGGCGGTGCCGGCAGCTGCGCTGTCGGTGTACGTGGTGTATGACAAACCGACCGGATCAAAATCATTGATGAACGCATTTTCAAACGCCTCCCAGCGCGTCATCGGATCATAGCCTTGCGCCACCGCGCCCGCAACGTCGCTAAGATCAGCTTCGCCGGAGAGAACATTGCCATCGGCATCAACCAAATTCAGCGCACTGTGTGCGAGGGCTAGAACCACTGGCTCGGTACCATCGGGCCGGGTCACCTGATACGACTGCGCTCCCGCCATGCCTTGATAATAGTCGGCGGCCAGCCAGCCATTGAAGCCAATCCCATCTGACACCATCAGGATGACATTCTTCGCGGTCTTGTCTTCCGCCGCCGCAGAGAACGCAAGGCTTGCTGAAAGCGCGGTCGTCGCCAGGAGTTTGAGCATTGTCATATGAGTCACC
>JBCCXW010000191.1:0-5845 GCA_039191105.1 Pseudomonadota bacterium | reverse complement strand
TGGCTGCGGTGACCTCAATGATCAGTGTGTCCATGCCGCCAATACGACCCGACAGAGCAGCGGTCATGGCGCCGAGCGGTACCTCCTCGGCGTTGCCAAGCGCTTGCGCATCTTCGCGTGGGTGGAGCTTTATCCCAGGCGGCAGAACCGCAGGCAGCGCCACGCCGTTCGGCGTGAACGTAATCACCGGATGATCCAGCACCGGCAAAGCCCAGCCCTCACTGTGATGATGCGAGGCCTCAACGGTTTCGAGGGCCGCTTTGAAATCCGTCCATTTCCAGGCTTCGAGCCGGCGGTGCGGCAGGCCGGTGAGCGCAAATGCATCAAAAGCTCGTGCCCGCTGACCGCTTTCCGGCAGCATCGCATAGCGCGCAATCAGCTCCAATTCTGCGGCGCCGGGATTGTGAAACTTGTCTTTGAGAGCGTCGATTGAGACCGCCACTATGCCGCCTCTCCAAGCACGCCATCATAGCCCTCGGCTTCTAGGCGTACAGCAAGTTCGGGGCCGCCGGTTTTGATGATTTTGCCTCTCGCTAAGACATGGACTTTGTCGGGCTTAATGTGATCAAGCAGGCGCTGATAATGCGTGATGACCAACATGCCGCGCTCTGGGCTGCGCAGCGCATTGACGCCGTCTGCGACGGTTCGCAACGCATCAATATCAAGACCAGAATCGGTCTCGTCCAAAATTGCAAATTGCGGCTCAAGCATCATCATCTGAAAAATCTCGAGCCGTTTTTTCTCACCGCCAGAGAAGCCGACATTGACAGGACGTTTGAGCATCTCCATCGAAATATTCAATTGTTTGCCTAAGGCTCTGGATTTCTTGATAAAATCAGGCGCTGATATTTCTTCTTCACCGCGCAGTTTGCGTTGTGCGTTCATCGCCGTGCGGACAAAGGTCATAACCGGGACACCGGGAATTTCCACCGGGTATTGAAAGGAGAGAAACAATCCCTTCGCCGCCCGTTCTTCCGGGTCCATATCCAGCAAATCCTCGCCCTCGAGCGTGGCTGAGCCGCCGGTGACATCATAGCCGTCTTTTCCCGTGAGAATGTAAGACAGCGTCGATTTGCCGGCGCCGTTTGGCCCCATGAGGGCATGAACCTCGCCTGCCGGTACGTCGAGTGACAAGCCATTCAATATGGTCTTGGCCTCATCCTCTTCGCCAACTGTGGCGGATAATTGATCGAGCTTCAACATGTTGCGGATGTAGAGGCTTTAGACGAGATTTCAAAGACCCTGCGACAGCAAAGTCAGGCCGGTTTCGCCATTCATCAGAACTGTTTCGCCCCATCCGCCGCTCCTTGCAATCGAGCCGGGCTTTGAGCTTCGAAATAATCTGCCGGCCCCGCAAGCTCTGCTCCCCCCCATTTGCACGCATGGCGCTTGGTGGCTCGCAGCTCCGCCAGAGCAGCGCATGAGCATTTTGTAACAAAGCGCGATCCAGCGCGCCGACCGAGGGCGGCTTAGCCGACGCTGCCTTCCAAGCTGACTTTTAAAAGGCTCTGTGCTTCCACGGCGAATTCCATCGGCAATTCTTGCAGCACATCGCGAACAAAGCCGTTGACTAAGAGCGCCACCGCTTCCTCTTCGCCAATCCCGCGTTGGCGGACATAGAAGAGCTGATCATCTGACAGTTTCGTCGTCGTCGCCTCATGCTCGAGCTGTGCATCGGCGCGGCGGTTTTCAACATAGGGCACCGTGTGGGCGCCGCAGCGGTCGCCAATCAGCAAGCTGTCGCATTGCG
Organism: Pseudomonadota bacterium; assembly: GCA_039191105.1. GTDB lineage: Bacteria > Pseudomonadota > Alphaproteobacteria > Caulobacterales > Hyphomonadaceae > Henriciella. The sequence goes on along the minus strand of JBCCXW010000191.1, from coordinate 4,095 downwards.
TGAAGTTTCGGGCCTCATCGGCTTTTTTATGCACGGAAACAAGGCCGCGATACGTGTTGTCCGATTTGCCTGCGCTGATGCCTTTGGAGATGATCCGTGAGCGCGTACGCTTGCCGAGATGGATCATTTTGGTGCCCGTATCAGCCATTTGTCGGCCATTGGTCACTGCGATGGAATAGAATTCACCGACACTGTCATCACCGCGCAGGATACAGCTTGGATATTTCCAGGTCACCGCCGACCCCGTCTCGACTTGCGTCCAACTGATCTTTGAGCGCGCTCCGCGGCAATCGCCGCGTTTGGTGACAAAATTAAAGATCCCGCCCTGGCCATTCTCATCGCCGGGCCACCAGTTCTGGACCGTAGAGTATTTGATCTCGGCATCTTCCAAGGCGACCAATTCGACGACGGCCGCGTGCAGTTGATTTTCATCCCGCATCGGCGCGGTGCAGCCCTCGAGATACGAAACATAGGAGCCTTTATCGGCGACGATCAGCGTGCGCTCAAATTGACCGGTATTTTCGGCATTCATGCGGAAATAGGTGCTGAGCTCCATTGGGCAGCGCACGCCGGGTGGGACGTAAACAAAGGTCCCATCAGAGAAAACGGCGCTGTTCAGAGTGGCGAAGTAATTGTCCGATTGCGGCACCACCGTGCCAAGATACTTCTTTACGAGCTCCGGATGCTCGTGAACGGCTTCCGAAATTGACATGAAGATGACGCCCGCTTTTTTCAGCTCATCGCGGAACGTCGTTGCGACAGAAACAGAGTCAAACACCGCATCGACGGCGACTCTTGGGCGGTCGCCCTCTGTACGCGCATCGATCGCCGTTGCCGCCGCGCCTTCTACGCCGAGCAGCACTTCGGCTTCGCGCAATGGGATGCCGAGTTTCTCATACGTCTCCAGGATTTCCTTTGGAACATCATCGATCGATTCATATTTCGTCCCGGCTTTTGGCGCGGCGTAATAGTAGATATCCTGGTAATCGATCGGTGCGTAGCGGACCATTGCCCAATCGGGCTCCTCCATGGTCAACCACCGCTCATAAGCCTTCATCCGCCATTCGAGCAGCCATTTCGGTTCACCCTTCTTTTCGGAGATGAACTTAACGATGTCCGGATTAAGCCCCTTCGGCGCATACTCCGTCTCAATCTCGGTCGCAAAGCCGGCCGAGTAATTTTCAGATTCGAGCGCCCGAGCTGCCGCGACGGTGCCTTCATCAATACTGTCTTTGACTCTGACTTCCACGCAATCTTCCTCGTGTGTTTCAATGCCGCCACAGCAATCCATTACGTTCTCCTGCCACGTTAGTGACTATATGGAGCAAATGCACGGAAATTTCACCCCCAAACGGGTCGAACCGGTGCGAATGTCGCGCTCAGGTCTCTGGCAGGCTTGGCGCGATGGGAATCATCACTTCATTTCGGCGAAACGGACCCGGGACAAAAGGCGCATTGTAGCCCGCATAACGCGCTGGCCCGATCATGGTATAGCCTTGCGCTGCAATCCACGCTTCGAGGTCGGTTTGTTTCGCTTCAAATGTACGCTCGCGACCCGCGCCTGAAAACCGCACCGTGGCGATCAATTCGCCTGGCACCTCGCGGATTTTAATGTCCGGATTATTTGGCACCGGCAGCGTTTGCATCGTCCAATCCTCAGGCATAATGAACGCGACGGTCCAGACATCGTCATTTAAGGTACGCGTGACCGGCGCCGTCATTTCAATTTTCTGAGACTTCACCCGCGTCACCGGAGCGGTCATCTCAATTTTCGACCGCGCCGTATTATTGCCGAAAATGAAGTCTGCTAGGGGCCGAAAGCCGGCATTGCCCGCATGGCGCATATCGCCGGTGACGTCGACTTCTGCGATAATCGTTGGCGCGTATTGCCGAATTTCGAACTTTCCGTCTTTGACGAGCGTTTGGTGGGGCGGTTCTTCAACGGCCATGGCGACAAAGGGCTGACCTATCCAAACAAGCACGGCGAGCAGAAGAATACGCATCGAACACCCTCAATATGCATATTCTACATTACGCAACCGGATGGATTTTGGTTTTCGCGACGCTTGATAACGCCCACAACGCGCGTTCGATGATTGAAGACGCATGAAATCGCACGGAAATTATCATCAATTTAGTAGTGATTTTAACTGCATACAGGTTTCCGAGAGGAATTATTCAGGCCTGTATTCAAATGAAAAAGATCATTTTACTTGGTTTTATATTGATATCTGCCTGCACAGGCGGCGATGATAACGCGCCAGGAGTGCCTGTACCGACGGTGCCGAGCTTACCAGGCGCGCCGCCGACCATGCCGACCACGCCGGTTCCTCCCGCCGATACGAATACCGCTCCGGCTCTGATTTTTTCATTCCCAAATGATCCCGTGTTCGAACGCCAAGGGATTGAAATTGATGCCAGCGAAACGCGCGACGCCGACGGCGATGAGATCACACTGACGCTCGAAACGGGCGATCTGCCGGTGTTGCGGGACGAAGGCACTGTTGAGGGGATCACCTTTATTTTAGTCACCGATGACGTTGATGAAACAACCACTTACCCGCTGACGCTGACCGCGTCCGATGGCACTGACACAGTGTCTGAGACTTTTGAGGTCACCGTCGCGAATTATGAGCGCACGCCGATCAATACGACGTGGGGCGATGTCAGCCAAACGCTGGACGTTGCGACAAATGGGTCGGCGCGCTTTGCCAGCAACTTCATTGAAGATGAGTTCAAGATGCTGCATCTGATGCGTGCGACAGAAGATGACAAGCTCGAAATCATTGAGTTTAACTATGAGCGCGGGTTTACCGGCCAAACCGTCATCCCATTGGACATCGCGGCCGCTGAGGACGCAGAATTCGCGATCGCTAAAATCCTTCCGAGCGATGCCTCCCAAAGCTTCGCCGTCAGTGTACCCAGCCGCGAAGAGGTTGAGATTTTCCAGCGCACGAGCCACTCAACCGCTGAGAGCGTTGGGCGGGGAACACATGCAGGTCTGTGTGCTGTGGCATGGGCCTTTGTCGATCTTCGGCCGCGACACGCGCTCGCGCCGAGTCTATTTCTAGCAACAGCACATGACCTTTGGGCCCTGCTAAATGAGAGCGCCATCAAGTCCGCGCCGTCGCAACCCGGAGCCTTTATTGATATGCTTCCATTTGAATCGACCGCAAATTACTGCCACGCGGGCCGTTTCGGCACCTTCTACAGCGCGTCCACCCAAGAATTTATTTTCCTCGCAGCGGGTATTTCTGGCGAACCAAACTTTCCCCGTCGAATGCCCATATTCCTACCAGAGGGCGTCGAACTGGTTGCGTTCCAAGATGGCCGCCTCAAGTATGATGTCAAATTCTTCGCCCTTCTCTTCGCCGGAGACGCTCATGACGGTCCGCATCGATTAATCATCCTCCATGAAACACCGAGCGGCGTGATCGAACAACTCAACTATGAGCTCCCGCCCGGGATCCCAAGCGATATTGTCGTAAAGTCAATCGATACGAATTATATCGATCTGCAATTTGGTCGCAGTGAAGGCAATCGCGATTCGGACATCGTCATCGCCGTCCCAGAAACCCCTTACGTCTATGTCATTACAGTCGATGTCGATAGCCTGGGAAAACTCACCTTCAGCCCGATCGAGTTTTTTGAAGTTGGGTTTGACGTACAAGAAATCGCAATTGAAGCCACCGATGCCACCAATCGCCACGCCTTGATTACCAATGATGGCAATACGCTGCGCCTGCATGAGAGCACGCTAGAGTTTGGGCGCTAGACCTTAGATCTAGCAAGGCGCTAAGCGGGTCTTAAGACCGCCCGCCGCGCCGCCGCGATCCAAGCCTCGGCAACAGCATCAAAATCTGTCGGAGCCGTGTCCCATCCAAAACTGACACGGATGGCGCTATCGGCCAGCGCATCGTCAACGCCCATGGCTCCCAAGACGATAGACCGTTTGACTTTGCCGCTGGAACAGGCGGCGCCCGACGAGACTGCGATCCCGGCCAAGTCCATGGCCATCACCTGCGTTTCGGCGCGGAAGCCTGCGATGGCAAAATTTGATGTTTGCGCCAGGCGCTCTGATGCCCGGCCAAAAAC
>JBCCXW010000190.1:0-5933 GCA_039191105.1 Pseudomonadota bacterium | reverse complement strand
GGTTTAGAACAAGACACAAGGAACCTGCTCAATGCTCAAAAATATGATCAAATCTTGCGCGCAAGCGACCGGCCTCACGCAAGTCAAAGCGCGCGAGGCTTTGGGCATTGTCCTCAACACTGCGGAACGCCAAGGGTCACCCCTGGCAGAAGCGATTTTCCGCAAAATGCCGGGGGCCCGGACCCTCTCGGCGACGACGGGGGCAGAATATGGCGCAGCCACCAGCGTGATTGCGCGGTTGATCGAACAAACCCCTGGCGGGCGCCGTCATGTTGGCGAGTCTATGTTTAGCAGCCTGCATCAGGCGGGCCTCGGTCATAAGCAAATCTCTGAATTGTTGCCGACGATCAGCGCTTACATGAAAACCACGTATGGTGTGGAAGATTTCGGCCATCTCGGGGACTTGATTGTCGCGGATATGTTGACCGGACCAAAGACGGCGGCAGCAGCGGCGTAAACGGCCGAAATTTTAAGGTTCTTGAAAAGGCTCGTTGCGGATTTGCGCAGCGAGCCTTTCCTTTTTTGGATCTGCGCTCTAGGGGGAGGGCGATGTTGAACCTGCAGGATCTTTCAATACCGTTCAGCGCGTTGACCTTTAACGGTCCGGGTGCAGCATCCGCTATGGCCGCAGATTGGGATGCGCGCCATATTGGTTTGCTGTTGCAAGCGGTTATTCAAAGCAGCGCGCAAAGCGCGATAGAGGCTGGGTCACTCCACACGGTTTCGGTGACATTTGATGTTTCAGCAGAGCCAAAAACCGGGTCTGAAATCCAGTTTAAAAGCCGCATCGATCGCAAAACGCGCACCCTCATTTTTGCCAGCGGCTTGGCCTATCAGGCGAGCGGGCCGGTGCTCAAGGCCACCTTAGTCTATCGGATTGCGTGAGGCTTTACTGCCTACATCGGCGTGGTGCGCAGCGGTAAGAGATCGGGATAGTCCGGATCGCGCTTTTCCGATCTTGCTTTGAACGCTTCTTCCATATGCGGCGGCGCCAGCATGCCCGCATTCCAAACCCCGATATAGTCCAGCGTTTCGGCGGTTGAGTGGTCGCGGCCATAATTGATCAGGACTTTGCATCCGGTGACGGCGAGCGGGTTCTTTGATGCAATTTCTTTGGCGACGCCGAGCACATGCGCGAGCATCTCGTCATGCGTCTCGAACACATCGTTGACCAATCCAATCTCTTGCGCTTTTTCGGCGTTGAGGCGCTCGCCGGTATACGCCATTTGCTTGACCCAGCCTTCCGGGATGTAGCGTTGGAGACGCGGGAAGGTGCCGACATCTGCGGTCATCGCGATATTGGTTTCCTGGATGCAGAAAAAGGCATCTTTGGTGCACCAGCGAATGTCGCCCGCGGAAATCATATCGATCGCACCGCCAATCACGCCGCCATGGCAGGCAAAAAGCACCGGGATGCGGGCCTCTTCCAGCGCGTTAAACGAGGACTGGATTTGCTTGATGTTCGATCGGAACGCTTCGGCGGCAACGAAGCGATCGACTTCGCCCGCGGCGATCGCACCGTCCTGGCCGAAAACCGAGAGATCCATGCCCGCTGAAAAGTGTTTGCCGGTTGATGAAATCACGATGACACGCGCTGCGGCCGTGGCATCAATTTCGTTAACGATGGCGGGAAGCTCGTTCCAAAAAGATCGGTTCATCGCGTTCATCGCACTCGGGCGATTCAAGACAATATGTGCGACGTTATCCTCGACCGATACGGCGAAGCATTCATGTGTTTTCTTGAGCATCCCTGGTCTCCATTTGATATTGTACATATAACATGCTGCTCACAATCTCCAGGTTTACGCTGAGACAAGCATATAAGAGTTTGAATTTACGCGCCAATTCGGCTTCATTCCAGATTAAGGAAAAGGTTAATCCATGCGATCGATTGTGTTTGCTGCGGGACTGTTATGTGTGTTTTCTGGCGGGTGTGAAAACACGTCTGGCCAGGATTTTGGTCAAGTCTTGCAAGGGGTATTGAACGAGGTTGAGGGCACAAGCGCCGGAGACCAAGGGTTAACGCAGGCGGAAATTGATGCGGGCCTGCGCCAAGCGCTGGAGATTGGCACAGAACGCGTTGCTGCCCAAATCGGCGTAGTCGATGGCTATTGGAAAGATCCGGATATTCAAATCCCTTTGCCGGGGCGCTTGGGCGATGTGCAAACCGAACTCGCCAAGCTCAACTTATCCGGGCCACTCGATGATTTGCAGCTGCGCCTCAATCGCGCCGCGGAGGCGGCAGTGCCATCAGGCAAACGGATTGTCATAGATGCCGTACAGTCTATCACGATAGAAGATGCTCTCGGCATTTTGCAGGGCGGCGACACAGCTGCGACCGAGTTTCTGCGCGACCGGACGGAGCTCAGTTTGCGGCAAAGCTTCACCCCGTTCATCGAGGACGCACTGGCCTCGTCCGGCGCCTATCAGGCGCTGGATAGTGTGACATCCACTCAACCGATGCTGGCCACCGTGGCGCGTGACTATAAGGCAGATTTGACCGCATTTGCGGTGCAATTTGGCCTTGATGGACTGTTTACATATTTGGCCATCGAAGAAAAAAAGATCCGTGATAATCCTGTCGCGCGAACGACAGAACTGCTGCGCCGGGTGTTTGGCGCCTCATAAGGAAAAAGATGCGCCGGTTTACATTTGAAACACCTGAAGGAGACATGGCTGCATTAGAGTTTGGTGATCCTGCCAAAAAGCTTGCCGCCTTATGGCTCCACGCGACCGGCTTCAACGCCATGACGTATCAGTCCATCCTTGCGCCGCTTGGGCTGAGGACGAAAGTGCAGGCGGTCGACCTGCGCGGACATGGGCGCACCACACTGCCAGCGCAGCCGAATAAGCTCAAATCTTGGAAGCGTTACAGAGATGATGTGATTGCTTTTCTCGACCGCGAAGCGCCGGTCAATTCGGTGGTCTTGGGTGGGCACTCGATGGGCGGCGCGGTCGCTTTGATGGTGGCCGGTGCGCGGCCAGAGAAAGTCGCCGGACTGGTTTTGATCGACCCGGTCATCCTGCCTCAAACTTATTATATGGCGATGCACACAATCCCGTTTCGCCGTGGCTCCCATCACATGGCACGCCAGGCCCGCCGCCGCCGCAACAAGTTCGATTCTCGCGAGCATATTCAATACAAATACAAGGGACGCGGAGCGTTCGCGACTTGGCGCGACCCGTTTCTCGAAGACTATATCCTGGACGCCTTCGACCGCACCGACGGGAATGACCCCGATAGCGACCAACAAGTCTGGCAATTGTTGTGCGACCCGAAATGGGAAGCGGCGACGTTTATGGCCCAGCGCAATCGCCCTTGGCAGGCTTTGGCGCAGGTTAAGAAGCATAAAATTCCGATCACGGTTTTACGCCCGGAGCAGGACTCTGTGATGACCGATGAAGTGGCCGCGCGCCTTACCCGCAAGTGTCCGCATCTGGTTTTGAAAGAGCGCGTTAACACTACGCATTTCTTACCAATGGAAGCCCCCTATGATGTCCGAGAGCAACTCTCGACTTACATCTCCAAGCTCATCGAAGAGCTCGGCGAGGATGAAGTTGTTAGAGTAAAACGCAGTCTGCGCAGTTAGCCGCAGGGCGCGAATGCATCGGTCATAACTGCAAGCCCCGCGGTGCGATGGTTTCTAACTCTAAGATATGATCTGGGTTCTGAGGGATCACTTTGCGGGTGTCGAGATCGAAACTCACCGCCACGGCTTGGCAGGTCGTCCAGGCATCGCCTGTATCGGGATTAAGCACCCAATGGGAGAGCGAATGGGTCTTCTCACCGACCTCAGCAAGTCCGGAATGCACCACCAGACGATCGCCGACGCGCGGCCATTTTCGATAGATCAAGCGGTACTCCAATACCGCTGCGCCGACGCGGACATCGCCGCTCGCTGCGCCGATCCGATCGCGCCAGTTTTTTAAGAGATTGGGCACAGAATCGGAGATCCGCCCGATAAACCAAGGCGCCCAAAAGCGCCCAAACGTGTCGCATTCTTTGGCGAGAACCAACCCCCGTCCAATTTCGGGCACGCCAAATTTTCGGGCTTGCGCAAGCGTGGCCATGCTGGATGAGATCGGGCTAATCGCCGGGTCCAGACCGCGCGGTTTGGTGTCTTCGGGCGGCGTATCGATCAGCGCTTCCAGCTGCGCCCGGCTTCGGGTGCTCCACGCAAATGGTTTTCCGGATTTGCTCTCAACGTGCAACACGCGCGTCCGAAAGGCGGCCGCCGGGCGGCCATCGCTGTGGCGAATGTCTTGGTACACCAGCGCGCTGGTCTCGTCCCATTCCAAGACGCAACCCGTCATTTTTAACGGTCGACCAGCATGGGCCTCGCGGATAAAGCGAATATGATGTTCCGCTGGCAAGAGGGTCGAGGGCGCATTTGCATGAAAGGCATGCGGCATCTGAATCGCACCCGCGAGTGCGCCCAACCCTTCCATCGCTTTTTCGACATAGACGCGCACATTCATGTGCCCCATCTCGTCGCAGTCCCAGGTGTTTGGGATCCCGCTCCAAAGCGGAATCATGTGTTGCAGTCCCGGCAAATCCCGCTCGCCTCAATCACCGCGTTTTGGATTGTGAACCCGACCGCATCGGAATCATTGACCAAGGCATCACTGGTCGAGACGGCATGCAATTCTTCAGCCCCGCCGCAAGCGGTGCAAATCAAGAAGATGGCAGAATGCGAATGGCCAGTATGACCACAAGCAACGAAAGCGTTCAGGCTTTCGATTTTGTGCGCCAGGCCCATCTCCTGAAGAAAGTCCAAAGCGCGATAGATCGTCGGCGGTTTCGGGGCGCCTTCGCCATCAAGATTGGCGAGCAGGTCGTAAGCCTTTGCCGGCCCGCTGCTTTCCAGCAAGAGGCGCAGGACTTTGCGCCGGATCGGTGTCAGCTTCTGCCCTTTTTGCAAGACCATTTGCTCAGCCTGCTCCAGGAACAGATCAGCGTCTTGCGGGCTACACGCCAAGGTTGCGTGCTGGTGAAGGTTTGAGACGACCATATGGGATACTTCGCGTGATTGCGCTGCATTGTGAAGAGGCGCAGTGCAAGCTTGTATAGGAATCTTTGAGCACTCGCAAATCGGGAAGTGCACGTCACTCCGGATAAATACGCATTTGAGCGCCTATGCCGCGCGACACATATCCGCGCGACAGACTGGATAATTTTAACAAAAAAACAAGCTACTATCTCTGATACCCAACCTGGAGAGAGAGGCTATGCCATGAAATCTTTGTTTTGTTCTGCCCTAATGGCCACGTCCACTTTGGTCGGCGCGGCGGCCTATGCCCAAGATAACCCTTGGATGGTGCGAGGACGTGTGCTCGGGGTCCTGCCTGATGAAAGCGCCGATCTATCCGTGGCCGGCACAGCTTTAGCGGGCAGCGTCGATATCAGCGATCAGTATGTGCCTGAACTCGACATCACGTATTTCTTTAATGACAATATCGCGGTCGAACTCATTCTCGCGGTCACGCCGCATGATGTTGATGCTACGGGTGTCACCGTACCAGGGGCCCTTGATAATGCGACGGTTGATCTCGGCGATGTCTGGTTGCTGCCGCCAACGGTCACCCTGCAATACCATTTTGACACCGGCACGCAGTGGAAGCCTTATGTCGGCGCTGGGGTGAATGCGACCTTTTTCTTCAATGAGGATGAAGGCTCCGTCGCAGACAGCATCGACTATGATCCAAGTTTTGGCGGCGCCTTACAAATTGGGGTCGACTATGACCTTGATGGCCAACCCGGCGGGTGGGCGCTGAACGCCGATGTCAAAAAGGTCTGGATCAACACTGATGTGACCGTCGATTTTACAACAGCTTTGGGCGCGACCGTCGATGCAGAAGTCGACATCAATCCCACCGTGGTTGGTATTGGATTGGGCTATAAGTTTTAAGCCCGTTTGCCTCCTTTCAATACG
>JBCCXW010000189.1:0-6025 GCA_039191105.1 Pseudomonadota bacterium | reverse complement strand
CTGTTGGGTTTGAAGCAGCAGGCCGAGCCCGAAATCATCGACGCCGGCATTGTTCGAATAGACGGTCAGATCCTTGGTCCCCGCCGCTTGAATGGCGCCAATCGAGAGCTCCGGAATGCCGCACAGACCAAACCCGCCCGCGGCGATCACCATGCCATCAAACAAAACACCCTCGAGCGCTGACGCCGCGCTATCATAGACTTTGCTCATGGTATATTTCCAGTCCAACTCCGATGATGCTTTAACATATAATTTGCTCATAGACAAAAATAAAGTATAAAAATTTGCACAGAGGACTATTTATCAGGGTGTCTAACGCTCGCTCTTCCAAACGCATTTTGCCGCGCCACGGGCGGTTAAAAAGTCCGTCCATCCTGGAACGGGTAAGTCGCTTTGAGCTGCTTCTTTAGGATTTTGCCCGCCGCATTTTTCGGCAAGGTCTCCAAGAAGCAGACTTCCTTGGGGCATTTATAGCCGGACAGTTTCCCTTTGGTGTGGTCGATAATGTCAGCCGCGCTGATATCCATCCCGTCCGTCAGCACAATGCAGGCGACCACGCGCTCCACCCAGCGCTCATCGGAAACCCCAATGACGGCGGCTTCGGCAATGCCGTCGATTTCCATAAGGGCATTTTCGACTTCGATCGGATAGACATTTTCGCCGCCGGTTATGATCATATGGGTTTTGCGATCTGCGATATACAGAAAGCCGTCATCGTCATAGCGCCCAAGGTCACCCGTAGCGATCCAGCTATCTTTCTTGGTGCTTGCGGTCGCCGCCGGGTTTTGCCAGTACGCGCTCATCGTTCCAGAGGATGAAACGTGGATTTCTCCGATGTCATTGGCGAGACACTCGGTCCCGTCGCCGCGCATCAGCCGGACGTTCACATCCTCGAACGGTTTGCCACAGGATTGAAGAAGGCCTTCGCGATGGTCTATCGCCAAAGCATGGTCGTCCGGGGACAACCAACAAATTGGTCCGGCTTCGGTCGACCCATAGCTCTGAAAAAAGGCGCTATTTGGAAACTGAGCCATGGCCCGCTTGAGCGTTGCCATCGGCATTGGCGAGGCGGCATAAAAGATCCTGGCCAAAGATCTGGCGGCCTGTGCCGTTTCAGGTCGATCAAGCAAGTCCGCCACCATGGTTGGGGCGAGATGGATGTTCGTGACCTGATGCTCTGAGATGGCTGTTAGCACCTGCTCTGGCGAGAATTGCGATTGTATTAAGGTCTTGGCGCCCATCGCAAAACTTGGGAAACAGTGAAACCACATGCCGCCGACATGAAACAGGGGCATCACGGCGATGGTCGTGTCTGTCTCATCGAGCTTGAGCATCTCTTGCGCGATGCGTTTGCAGCTCGAAATCAGCGCGCTATGAGAAAGAATTGCCCCCTTGGGTCGACCGGTTGTGCCGCTTGTATAGACGATGCACGCAGCGGCCTGGGGCGAGATGCTAAGCTGAGTGCGCTGACCCGGTTTGCCCGCCTTAATGAGCTCATTTTCGTAGTCCCGCCAATCGGTTTTTGGTGCGCCGCCAATCATAAATCGGTGACGAATAGATGGAGTGGCGTCCACAACGTCGCCCGTTTCGTCCGCATAGCGCGCATCAGCCATAAATATCTGCGGCGAACAGTCGTCCAAAATATAGCGGATCTCATCGGGCTTCAGGCGCCAATTTATCGGCACGATGATGGCGCCTGTGTCCGCTGCCATGAAGATTTCGAGACTTTCAATGCGGTTTTTCGACAAGACAGCGATCCGATCGCCCGGCTGAACGCCGAGGTGTTCTAAGCCAGCGCAAAGCGCGCTGACACGATCTGCGAATGCTTCAAATGAGACCGAACGATCATCATCTTGAAAGGCGATCCGCTCGCCAAACTTTTGCGCGTTGAAATGAACGATCTCTCCAATCGTTTTCGGCTCTGCCATGACGATTTGATCTCTGATTAGTTGAACTGGGCCCCTGGCACATCCACCCGAATGGTTTCGATCTGTGCCGCTTTTATCCCGCTCCAAATGTCTTCTAATTCTCCCTCAAACGTCATCGCGAAAAGCGTTTGCCCGTTTTTCCCGCCGAGGCAGCACGCCACCGCGCGTTTTGCGTTTGGACGAATGCGCTGCAATATCTCTCCGCCCTCTGCGACCCGCAAAAACACGCCTGGCCCAATGCTCGATACCCAAATCGCTCCCGACGCGTCGAGACAAATGCCGTCAGGCATCTCCTCTCCCAGATCAGCCCAGACGCGGCGTCCGGAAAGGGTGCCGTCTGCGGCGAGGTCGAAGGCCGTGAGCCGGTTTGCAAACGTCTCTGCGCAAATCAGAGTCTTGCCATCCGGTGTAATGACGCTGCCATTTGGGAACATCATTTCATCGGCGGCGACGAACGCTTCACCCTTTGCATCGACTTTGATCACGCTGGCCGGTTTCGGCGCTTCCCCGCCTTCCATATCGAACCCAAAATGGCCGACGAAAATATTGCCATGACGATCGATCACGGAATCATTAAGGGGACCCGTGGCGAGCGTCGAGAGATCTGCGTAAGGTTTGAGCTGGCGGGTCTGATCTAAACGATACAGGGCACGCTCCTTCATGGATGCCATCACCAGCGTATCGTCCGACAAAAACGTCAGGCCGGCTGGGCGCGATGGAAAATCGATGACTTTCTCGACGGTGCCCGCTGCGGTCATCGTATAAATTGCACCGCCCACCATATCCGACATCCAGAGCCGATCGCCATGCCAGCGTGGGCATTCCAGGAACGAGAAGCCGTCTGCAACAATGTCAAATTTTGGATCGCTCATTTTGTAACCTGCGCCCCTCATTTAGCCTTCATAAATATCTCAAACAAATCGGTGGAAAGGGCAATAAGATCTGGCTGGTGTTTCAACAAATAATCTACCCATTCTACAAAGAGTAGTTGCTTCTTACTGGGGGTGAGGTGCGTAGGTTTACGCGAATCCCTGCCTGCCGGGAGCCATTCAGATCAAGTCTTGTTTGGGCGCTGCAGCGATCGCGATTCTACAGACACGCGCGTCAGAGAAGCAGTGCGTTCATCAGATCCCCCCATTCGATGTCGCGTCCCGATTTATGCCAAAGCCTGTTCAAGCAAATCGAGCAAGCGCTCTTGCGTCTTTTGATCCAAAGCCGGTTTCGGCATTCCCTTTTCGCGGCGATTGGCGACCAGTATCCCGGTTTTTCCGTGAAATAAGTCAGGGTCGGCACTGGCAACAACTTTGGCAGCCTGTTTATCGGCTGGAGCGAAAAAGAGCGGCGCGATCCATTGCAAGGGTTTCGGCATTGCCGCATTGCCGGTGGTCATCGCCGTTTTCGTCGCTCCCGGATCCACGGCGCGGATCAATATGTGATCGCGCTCAAGATCTTTCGCGAGTGCGGCAGACAGCGACGTCACAGCCAGTTTGCTTTGCGCATAGGTTCCCATCAGACCTGTAACCGTGTCGGGGTTTGCGAGCTGTTGCAGATCCAGCGCTTTCTGCGTGCCGATTGCGCTGGATGAGAAGTTTACGACCATCGCTGGGGGATGATCGGCGCCGCGCGCGAGTTTGGTGCGCAAACCTTTTATGATCTGGTATGGGGCCAGGACATTTACGGCGAAGTGCGATTCATATCCCTGCGCGCTGAGCACTTTTTCGGCCAAAAGGACGCCCGCATTATTGTAGAGCGCTTCAATCTGACCCGGCATGGCCAGTATCGTTTCGATCGCGCGCGTAATCGATGCGGCGTCCATAAAGTCCGCGCTCACCAACGCGACCTGCAAAGATGGAAACGCTTGAAGCAGCTCCGCGCGTTGTGACTCAGCTTTCGGGAGAGACCGATTGATCAGTATGAGATCTTTGCCGCGCTGTGCGAGAAGGGCGGCGAGCTCTTGGCCAATGCCGCCTGTTGATCCGGTAATGACCGTCCAATTTGTATGCTCAGCCAATATGGAACCCCTTTGTCTCAGATTTTGATAATCAGAACCTACATAGTGTATATGTAAACGAATTGAAAGTTCCCCGCTAGCGCCCGAGCAAGCACGTGTTTTTGACCGGTCATGCCGTGTTGCCGTGTGCGCGGCCTCAACCGCCTAGCCGAGATAGTAATCAAGAAAACCGCGACGGCCGTACAATTCGCGTATTTCGGGATGATGTGACGCCTGCATGCGGTTAAGTTCATCTTGGACGTGAAGCCGTGCTTTGTTCAGACGTTTTTGCGTCCGTGCGCGGGTCGGTCCAAACCCATAATCATACTCATAATATTTCTCGCCCGATGCGCCCGCCGCAATATTGGCCGCGGCGAAGTTCAAATAGGTCTCGGCGACATAGTCCAAGATCACGGTCAGCGTGTCTGGCACGCAGTCCTCCGCCATCCAATTATCCGCCGCGGGCGGCGGATCGGCAAAAAACCGTTCCGTATAATCGACCAGCATTTCGCGCTGTTTGCCAAGCCAATTTAGAGGCTCAGGGTCGGTTATGAAATGGGCTTTGCTCGCCCCGGCGAGCGCGAAGTCCGCCAAGCATGGACGCGTGCCGAGCAGAAACGCGTGTTGTTCAAAGTGTTGACCAAGGGCCGCCAGCATGCGCTCAAAATCGGCCTTCACGGCCGGCGCTTGATCCGCTTGTACACCATTATACGCGCAGACATTTTTGCCGAAGCCCTCATACAGGGTCTGCCCAAAGTCAGCGAATTTGGTAAGCTCTGCCTCGGTCAGTGGCGCCTCGATCGAGCGGTCCAAGACAATATTGGCTGCGAGGCGAGGTCCTACCCAATCGACATTTTCGGGATAGCACCATCGGGTGTGGACGCATGTACGCCCGAGCCAATGATTGAACACGTCCTCTAAGATAAATGCGCTCGCGCGTTGCAGAGGCGTATTGGGGATCACCGCATATTCGCTGTGTCGCGCGCTTAGCATGGGACCGATCGCGATCGTATCATGCAGCATCCAACCGTCTGGTGTTTCCAGGACAGGAATGAAGTGCGTGCCAACGCGCGCTTCAATATCAGCGGTGCGGGCCTGCGTTTTGTAGCGCCAATGCCAATCCAGTCTTTGAAATCGCAGCTGGGCTTCGAGCTTGCGTGAAAATAGGCTCAGCTCGCCGCCAATCAGTGCGTATTTGCCTTGGTACATGGTTCTAACTCATGTTCCAGCCAAGCCGAGAATGGGCCATTAGTGCAGGCTGTCGCGCCGATACCACGCGCGAATAATCTCTGGATAATCACCCGCAACAATCACCAAATAGAGAAGGATTCCAGGCAGAGTCAGAAGCACGGCCTGCCAGCTTTCCCAGCCCCAAATGGTTGTCGCGCCTAAATAGGTGAGGATCATTGCGGCGGGCGCAAAGACAATATAGCCCCCCGCGGCCGCGCAGGTCGCATAAACCGATCCCAGACTGGAAATGTTCTGAATTTCATCGCGCGCCGCCAGCACGGCGAGAAGCCCGAAATAGACCAATACGACCAGCGCAAATGCTGAAATCACGAATGTCAAAAGGGTGGGAACGGTCCGCATCACAGACCTCCGCGGTTGTTTAAAGGCTCATGATAGACGATGGCGCGCGGGCAAGCCGGCGCGATCGAAAGCGCAACGGAGCGTTTCGCCCGCGTGTCACATCGACGATGCCTCTGCACGGTGCGGCTGGTCCCGGACACACAGACTTTCGGGGCGTGGCTATGCGGCATAGTGGTTCCTCCCATCAGCGCTCAGCGATGGGTTTGGATTATGCCCGAATAAATTTGTTTGTGAAGTAAAAAGTGATTACTAAATTTGTTTATAAGCGAAATATAGGGCCCTTTAAGAGGGCGAAAGTGTATCCATGGCGTGGCCACAAGACCCTCTAAAGCGCCCGGAGGTGGGGCAACCCTCCCACCACCGCGCAAGCGCCGCGCCCGTCGCCACAGTCCCGTTTTTGACCCGTCCGGGCCGGTTTCACATTGGCTTTGCTGACGTTTTGAGCTCGTCCAAACCGCGCCGAAACCAACATCTGGCCTAAGTCCGCAATTTGACTAAAACATTGGAGCGGGCGATG
>JBCCXW010000188.1:0-6062 GCA_039191105.1 Pseudomonadota bacterium | reverse complement strand
GATCAAAGAAAAATTCGCCGTAAAGACGGAGCGTATTTTGCTTCTCCTGGTTGCGATATCTGGGTCGTATCTACCGGTGATTCATCTCGCCACCGGCGTCCTCTCATTCGCGGACTATTCCGCTCTAAAATGGGTCCCGGCGATCGGTGTGTCATTAATGTTTCCAGGACTTTGGTTGTTCTGGCGCAGTCATGCCGATTTGGGTCAAAATTGGAGTGTCACAACCGAAATTCGTGAAGATCATCACCTGGTCACAAATGGCATTTATGAGAGGATCCGCCATCCGATGTACTCAGCTATCTGGCTCATCTTCGTGTCCTATCCGTTCCTCCTTCAAAACTGGATTATCGGACCCGCAGCAGCCATCGTTTTTGCATTCATGTATTTCACCCGCGTGCCAGTCGAAGAGTCAATGATGCGCAAACAATTCGGCGACGAATACGATAATTATGTTTCACAGACAGGACGACTTTGGCCGCGCATGAGTTAATAAACGCATCAGCGCCGATGACGGCGAAGAAATCAAAACGACGTCTTCAGCGCCGATCTGAGCGATTTGGTGACCTGAAACCTGATGTCCGCTTTGACGCCGAATGCATACATCCGCTTTGATCAGACATAGAGATCAACACCTAAGGCCCTCATCCTGAGCGAAGTCGAAGGATAAAGGGCCGGGCTCCCAGGGATTTACATCTAGACCGCCTCGTCCTTCGACTTCGCTCAGGATGAGGCTCCGAGAAGAAGGCCAAAAAGCGCGTTGTCGTCCCGGCCGCCGCGCAGCGGAGCGCCGGGACCCAGAACGGCGAGGTCCCGGATAAGCGCTTCGCCCTTTCCGGGATGATACAACAACCTTTGCTTCAATCACCATCGCCGCTCATCTCCGCGCAGGCGGGGATCTCGTGCCGCAGGTTCCTTAAGCCGTCGAAAGAGATCCCGGGTCAAGCCCGGGATGAACGGTGTCAGCGCAGAGCGCCAAAATCCCTTCCGAGCCCTAAGCGCTGCGTCCAAAAACGCGCTCAAAAATATAGTCGACGCGCTCAAAGTGATAGGCGTCGTCGAACAAGCTTTCGAGCGTCTCGTCGGACAGCTTTGCAGTGACATCTGCATCCGCTTTCAAATGACCGAGAAACGCGCCTTCACCCGCCCAGGTTTTCATCGCATTACGCTGGACCATGCGGTAGCTGTCTTCTCGGCTGTTTCCGGCCTCGACCAAGGCCAACAGCACCCGTTGCGAATTATGCAGTCCACCCATTTTGTCCATCACGGCCTGCATGTTTTCAGGGTAGACAAGCAGCTTCTCAATCACGCCCGCCAAGCGATGCAGAGCAAAATCGAGATGGATGGTCGTATCCGGTCCGATGCCGCGTTCGACCGATGAATGCGAAATATCCCGCTCATGCCAAAGCGCGACATTCTCCATTGCGGGCATCACTGCCATGCGCACCAAACGCGCAAGGCCGGTTAGGTTTTCGGTTAAAACAGGATTGCGCTTATGCGGCATCGCCGATGAGCCTTTTTGGCCTTTGGAGAAAAACTCCTCCGCTTCGTATAGCTCCGTGCGCTGCAAGTGGCGGATCTCGACCGCGAGGCGCTCAATCGAGGAGGCAATGATGCCAAGCGCCGCAAAATAAGCCGCATGCCGGTCGCGCGGAATAATTTGAGTGGAAACCGGTTCAGGCGTGAGACCCAGTTTCTCTGCGACATACGCTTCAATCCGTGGATCGATATTCGCAAATGTTCCAACCGCGCCAGAGATGGCGCATGTGGCGATTTCCTCGCGGGCCGTTTCGAGGCGGCGCTTCGCGCGCTGGAACTCCGCGTGGAACGTGGCGAGTTTGACGCCAAACGTCGTCGGCTCAGCGTGAATGCCATGGCTGCGGCCAATGGTCGGCGTTCGTTTGTGTTCGAACGCGCGTGCCTTTAGCGCGGTGAGAACGCGGTCTACGCCATCCATTAGCAGATCGGTGGCGCGCACAAGCTGGACGCTCAAACACGTGTCGAGCACATCGGAACTGGTCATCCCTTTGTGCAGAAAGCGCGCGGGGTCACCCACATGTTCGGCAACATTGGTCAGGAAAGCGATGACGTCATGTTTGACTTCTGCTTCAATTTCATCGATCCGGCTCACTTCAAAAGCAGCTTTCTCGCGAACGATGGCACCGGTGCCAGCGGGAATTTGTCCTAAGGATTCCATCGCCTCTGCGGCCAGGGTCTCGATTTCCAGCCAAATCCCATATTTGCTCTCGGGCGCCCAGATGGCGGTCATGGCGGGGCGGGCATAGCGTGGAATCATAACAGTCTTCTCAGTAACGCGTTGGACGCTGCGCTATACCGCTCGCCCCTGCGCCGCGCAATCGCGGATCTGGCCGGGCTATGCGTCTGCCCGTTTTAGAACGCGGGGAAGTTTGAAGACGACGCTTTCTGTGGCCGTTGTGATCGGTTCAACGGTAATGTCAAAACGCGCGCGACACGCGGCAATCAAGCCCTGAACGAGGTCCTCGGGGGCGCTCGCTCCTGCCGTTAGCCCAAGTGTCTCGACGTTTTCGAACCAATCCCAATCGACATTTTCCGCGCTGGCCACGAGTTTGGCGTGCCGCGATCCAGCTCGCAGCGCCACTTCAACCAGACGTTTCGAGTTGGACGAGGTCTCTGCGCCAATCACAAGAAACAGATCCGCCCGCTCGGCCATGACTTTAACCGCTTCTTGGCGATTGGTGGTGGCGTAGCAAATATCTTCCTTATGCGGCGCACTGATCTCTGGGAAGCGGGCTTGCAGCGCTTCAACAATTTCCGCCGTATCGTCCACACTAAGGGTGGTCTGCGTCACGAAGGCCAAGTTTTTCGGATCGCGCGGTTCAAAAGCTGCGACATCTTCAACGGTCTCGATCAGCGTCATAGCGCCGTCCGGGAGTTGGCCCATTGTGCCGATCACTTCTGGGTGACCGACATGGCCAATCAGCACAATGTCGCGTCCAGCTTTGTGATGGCGCTCTGCTTCAACATGCACTTTCGACACCAGCGGGCAGGTCGCATCGACATAAATCATTTTGCGCGCATCAGCCGCCGCGGGCACAGCTTTGGGCACGCCATGGGCTGAGAACACCACCGGCCGGTCTTTTGGGCACTCATCCAATTCTTCAACAAATACAGCACCGAGCCGCTCAAGCCGCGACACCACATGGTGATTGTGAACGATCTCATGGCGTACATATACCGGCGCGCCCCACTTGCCGAGTGCTTCTTCTACAATCTGAATGGCCCGGTCGACGCCCGCACAAAAACCGCGAGGCGCGGCGAGAAGGATAGTCAAAGGCTTCATGACCTTACAGTGTCCTCACATTTGTGACGCAGATAGGGCGTTGCGTGCTCCGTCATCGCCCGGTAACACTCCCGACGATGAATAGGAAGCCTCTCAGATAGAGGCCACGAGTGACAAGGCACCCTCTATGCGACTCATCGCCCTTTTGATTTTTGCCTCCGTGATCGGCGCTTGCCGGTCGAATTCGGGCATTGGCGACGCGTTCGATACCCGTTTGAATGCTGGCATCTGTCCACCTGCGGGGGCGATTTACAATGCCGCGCGCGTGGTCCGTTTTGAGAGCGATCAACAGACCTTTCCAAATGTCAGCTATACCGGCGAAATCGTCGATGTCCGCTTGTTCTGTCGGTATGCTGGGACCGACCCGGTCACAGCTGAGCTTGAGATTGATTTTGCGTTTGGCAAAGGACCTGCGGCGACGGCCAATCGGGAAGACTATAATTATTGGGTCGCAGTGACACGCCGAAGCGGGAAAGTCTTGAACAAACAGACATTCGCGGTTCGCGCCAACTTTTCCGAGGGGGACGTCACAGGGGCGACAGAAGTTCTCCAAGAGATTGTTATTCCGCGCGCCGATGAATCCGTATCAGCGGCAAACTTTGAGATCTTGGTTGGGTTTGAGCTGACAGACGCACAACTCACCTATAATGAAGAAGGGCGACGGTTCCGCCTTTCAGCAGGGCAGTAAGCGTCAAGGGTTGGGAACAGTATGACAGAACTCGCGACGCAACTCGCGGGCGCATGTCGCGCCGCGTTTGTATCAGAAGGCCTGGACGCACGGTGGGGGGCGGTCAAAAAATCCGACCGGCCGGAGCTGGCGGATTTTCAATGTAATGGCTGTATGGGTGCGGCCAAGCAGGCCGGTTTAAATCCACGTGAGCTGGCGGCAAAGATTGCGCCCCAGGTCAGCGCGCACGACGCGGTTGAGCGGGTCGATGTTGCGGGGCCCGGCTTTTTGAATATTACGATCACCAATGAAGCGCTCGCCCGCCAAGCCACATGGATTGGCGCTGATCCAAAAGCGGGCGGCGGCGCCGCCGATACACCTGAGACCATCATCATCGATTTTGGCGGACCGAACGTTGCTAAACCGCTGCATGTCGGTCATCTGCGGTCCGCTGTGATTGGCGACACGCTGGTGCGCTTGTTGCGGTTTTTGGGCGATGACGTCACCGGTGACGTGCATCTCGGCGATTGGGGCCTGCAAATGGGGCTATTGATCGTGGCGCTCATGGATGAGCATCCAGATCTGCCCTATTTCGATGCCGATCAATCGGGCCCATACCCGACCACATCGCCAGTGAATATCGAAGACCTATCCCGCCTCTATCCCATGGCGTCCGCCCGAAAGGACGATGACACCGCCTATGCGGCGCGAGCGCAAGAGGCTGTGGTCGATATGCAAGCCGGGCGGGCGGGATACCGCGCGCTTTTACAGCACTGTATCAATGTCTCAGTCGCCGCGTTGAAAACAGATTATGCCTTCCTCGATGTGTCGTTCGATCTCTGGAAAGGTGAGAGCGATGTCGATCATCTCATCACCCCGATGATAACTGACTTAAAAGCTGAGGGCTATGCCGTCGAAAATAACGGTGCGTGGATTATTGAAATCGCGCGCGCCGATGAAAATGTGAAGACCATCGGCAAAGACGGTACCGAGAGGGTCAAAAATCCGATGCCGCCTTTCATGCTTGTCAATTCGCGTGGCGCGACGAACTATCATGCGACCGATCTCGCGACGATCAAAGACCGCGTGGACACTTATGATCTCGACCGGATCCTCTATGTCGTCGACCAAAGGCAGTCCTTGCACTTCGAACAAGTCTTTCGCGCCGCTGACAAAGTTGGCTATATGGCGCGAGACCGGCTGGAGCATCTCGGTTTCGGCACGGTGAACGGCACAGATGGCAAACCGTTTAAGACGCGTGAGGGCGACACTTTGCGGCTTTCCGATCTCAATGCGATGGCGCTTCAAGAAGCGACAAAGCGGATCGGAGAAGCGGGCCTGTCTGGAGATATTGGCGATGCGGAGAAGGCCGAGATCGGTGAACGCGTCGCCCGTGCGGCCTTGCGCTTCGCGGATCTGCAAAATCAACGGACCACCAATTACGTTTTCGACCTTGAGCGCTTCACCAGTTTTGAAGGCAAGACCGGGCCATACTTGCTTTATGCAGCGGTGCGGATCAAAGCCCTCTTACGCCGGGCATTGGAGGAAGGGCATGAGCCGGGAGAGATTGAGATCAATGCCGCAGAAGAGCGTCATCTCGTGCTGGCGCTGGATGGATTTGCGCTGGCGCTACGCCTTGCCCGCGACAAGCGCATGCCGCACTTTATCTGCGAGCATGTCTATGGTCTCGCACAGGCCTTCAGCACCTTCTATGCTGCCTGCCCGATTTTAAAGGATGATGTCCCTGCGCGCGGGCGCGCCTCACGCTTGGCCCTCTGCCAGGCGGTGTTGCATCAGCTCGAATTGGGCCTCGGAATCCTCGGTATAACCACACCGGAGCGGATGTAAGCGCGAACGGTTAACAAAACCGGCCGTTTTGTTAACCCGGCCCTAACGGCGCTTAACCACTGAGGCCAAAAAAGTGAACGAATCACGCCTCTTTGGTAACCTTCAAGCAAGGGCCGTCGCATAGACTTGTGGTTTAGAACAAGACACAAGGAACCTGCTCAATGCTCAAAAATATGATCAAATCTTGCGCGCAAGCGACCGGCCTCACGCAAGTCAAAGCGCGCGAGG
>JBCCXW010000187.1:0-6071 GCA_039191105.1 Pseudomonadota bacterium | reverse complement strand
GAACGTAACCGGCTCACCCTGGCCATTGCTTTGGCGCAATCAACCGATGTTTTAGTGCTCGATGAGCCGACCAATGATCTCGATATGCAGACCCTGGATTTGCTGGAAGATATGCTGCTCAATTTTGAGGGGACGCTGATCCTGGTGAGCCATGACCGGTCGTTTCTGGACGCCACTGTGACGTCATGCCTGGTGCCGCTAGGCGATGGTGAATGGGTTGAGACGGCTGGCGGGTGGAGCGACGCCCAGAGCCAAATCAAAGGCAAGCCGGGTAAAGCCTCAAAAGCAGGCAAAAAAGACAAAGCCGCGAAAGCAAAACCCGTCGCGCCGAAAGCCCCAACCAAATTGAGCTTCAAGGACCAGCATCGTCTTAAAGAGGTGGAAGCTGCGATGCCGCGCCTAGAAGCGGAAATCGCAGGCCTCGAAAAAGACTTATCGAACCCAAACTTGTTCAATGACGATCCGGACGAGTTTCATCGCATCAATGCGCGATTGGAAGCGGCCCGCTCTGAACTCGAGCAGGCCGAGCTCGACTGGATGGATATCGAGGAAAAGAAGGAAGCGCTCGCAAGCTAACCCAACGACTCATCCTGAGCGAAGTCGAAGGATGTGTTCGCAAACGCACCGCCCTCGTCCTTCGACTTCGCTCAGGATGAGGGCGAACTTGGCTAAGTTTGAGATCGGGGGCGAAGACCTAAACCTCAAACCAGCCCCGTTCGCGCATCCAGGTGATGATCGTATCAGCGGCCGCTTCGGCGCTTTGCTCGACCGTATTGATGGTCAACTCTGGATCTTCCGGGGCTTCGTACGGGCTATCGAGGCCGGTGAAGTTTTTGATCTCCCCGGCGCGGGCGCGCTTATACAGGCCTTTGACATCGCGCGCTTCGGCGACGTCCAGCGGCGTATCCACAAAGATCTCCACAAACTCACCGTCAGCCATCATATTGCGCGCCATGCGGCGCTCGGACCGGAAGGGCGAGATGAAGCTGACCAGCGTAATCAGCCCAGCATCGCTCATCAATTTGGCGACATTCGAAACCCGGCGGATATTCTCAACGCGATCGGCATCGGTAAAGCCGAGATCCTGGTTGAGGCCATGGCGAACATTGTCACCATCGAGCACAAATGTGTGCTTGCCCATCGCATAGAGCTTTTGTTGCAGGACATTGGCAATCGTCGATTTACCGGAGCCAGAAAGCCCCGTGAACCAGAGCACAGCGGGTTTTTGCTCTTTTTGCTCAGACAGTTTCACCCGATCCACATCAAGCGCTTGCCAATGAATGTTCCCGGCTCGGCGTAAGGCAAAATCGATCAGGCCGAGACCAACCGTATTATTGGTCATCCGATCGATAAAGATAAAGCCGCCCGTCTCACGGTTCATGTCATAAGGGTCAAAGGCAATGGGCTGGTCCAGCGCCATCGTAATGACGCCAAAATCATTGAGGCCCAGCGTGTTCGCAGGCTTGTCTTGCAGCGTGTTGACATCGATCCCAAATTTTAGATCCAGCACCGTCGCCGTGACCGTCTTGGCACCAATCTTGAGCAGGTAACGCCGACCAGGGAGCATGTCGCTGTCCGCCATCCACAGGACGCGCGCTTGAAACTGGTCAGCAACTTCAGCCGGTTCGCCCGCCGCACAAACCACATCGCCGCGCGAAGTGTCGACTTCATCGGCAAAGGTGAGTGTGACCGATTGTCCGGCAATGCCTTCTTCAAGGTCGCCGCCATGCACAACAACGCGTTCGATCGTGGTTTCTTTGGCGCTGGGCAGCGTTTTCACACGGTCGCCAGGTTTTACAGGACCAGAAGCGATCTGGCCGGAAAAGCCGCGGAAATCCAGATTTGGGCGGTTGACCCATTGCACCGGCATTCGGAATGGCGCTTTGATCCGGTCATCATCCACCGGCACCGTTTCAAGATACTCCATCAAAGGGGGGCCTTGATACCAAGGCGTATTGTCGGACGTGTCGGTGATATTGTCGCCCGCGAGCGCCGACATAGGGATGGCTTGGATCTCAATCCCGGCCGCGAGTTCTTCAGCGAACTCTAAGAAGTCTTGCTCAATGCGGTTATAGACGGCCTCATCATAATCCACGAGGTCCATCTTATTGATCGCCAGCACCATTTTCCGGATGCCGAGCGAGCTTGCAATAAAGCTATGGCGGCGGGTCTGGGTGAGGATGCCTTTGCGCGCATCAATCATCAGGATGGCAAGATCGGCGGTTGAGGCACCGGTCGCCATATTACGTGTATACTGCTCATGGCCTGGCGTATCCGCGACGATGAATTTGCGCTTATCGGTCGAAAAGAAACGGTAGGCAACATCAATCGTGATGCCTTGCTCGCGCTCGGCGGACAGGCCGTCAACCAAAAGCGCAAAGTCAATATTTTCCCCTTGCGTGCCATGGCGCTTGGAGTCGCTTTCCAGCGCGTCCAACTGATCTTCAAAGATCATTTTAGAATCATAGAGCAAACGCCCAATTAGGGTCGACTTGCCATCGTCAACGCTGCCGCAAGTGATAAAACGGAGCAGCGACTTATTCTCATGCGCCTCGAGATAGGCGGAAATGTCTTCAGCAATCAGGGCATCGATATGGGACATTAGAAATAGCCCTCTTGTTTCTTTTTCTCCATCGAAGCGGCTTGGTCGCGGTCAATCGTGCGGCCCTGACGCTCGGAGGAATTGGTGAGCAGCGTTTCTTGGATAATATCTTCCAGCGTCGCCGCCGTGCTCTCGACCGCGCCGGTTAGCGGATAACAGCCAAGCGTGCGGAAACGGACTGATTTTTCGACCGCGGTCTTGGCGAGGTCTTCTGGCACCCGGTCATCATCGACCATGATCAAACTGTCTTCCCACGCCACCACTGGACGTTTGGCGGCGAAATAAAGCGGCACGATTTCAATCTGCTCGCGGCGGATATACTGCCAGATATCCAGCTCGGTCCAGTTCGAGATCGGGAAACAACGAATGCTCTCACCCGGATTGATCCGGGCATTGTAGAGGTTCCACAGCTCCGGGCGCTGGTTTTTCGGGTCCCAGCGATGCTCAGCCGTCCGGAACGAAAAGACCCGCTCCTTGGCGCGCGACTTTTCTTCATCGCGGCGTGCGCCGCCAAAGGCGACGTCGAACTTGTGCAGATCTAGCGCCTGTTTGAGCGCCTGGGTCTTCATAATATCAGTGTGGCGCGATGAGCCATGCGTAAACGGGCCCACCCCGGCCTCGATGCCTTCCTGGTTGGAATGGACAATCAGATCCATGCCAAGCTCTTTCGCCTTGCGATTGCGAAATTCGATCATTTCCCGGAACTTCCAAGTCGTGTCGACATGCATCAAGGGAAATGGTGGAATGCTCGGATAGAAGGCTTTGACGGCCAGATGCAGCATCACCGCACTGTCCTTGCCGACCGAGTAAAGCATGACAGGGTGTTCAGCCACCGCCGCTACTTCGCGAATAATATGAATGGCTTCGGCCTCAAGCCGATCAAGATGAGTCAGGGAGGTCACGCAATTAGCCCAATTCTTTCGGTTCTATGTTCTCGTCCATGTAGAAAAATAAGGTCCTGAGAACAACTGGAGTTTGAGGTTAGAAACGCTGAAGCAAATGGCATGCCGCAACGTCGCATCTGGCCTTCCAGGGACGAAAATGATCCAAGGGAGAGCCAATGCCCGGGAGGGACCCACGTGACCGATTTCATGCAACAGGTCGTTTTAAAGCAATACTGCGTCGGACCGCCCAAACCGGACGATTTCGAGCTTGTTGAAAAACCTCTACCGGTTCCCAATTCTGGACAATTTCGCGTCCGCCATATTTGGAATTCGGTGGATCCAGGGACCCGATCGCGGCTCTCGGGAGGGGACAGTTATGCGGCCGCACTGCCGCTGGGCAAACCGATTGATGGTTTCAGCGTTGGGATCGTGGAAGCCTCGGACCATCCCGACTATCCGATTGGCACCAAAGTGTTTTGTGCCGGCGGTTGGCGCACCCATACGATCCAAACCGGCAAAGGTTTTGTGGGTCCGATCCCCGATGCGGTTCAATTGCCGCTCTCCTTGTGGATTGGCGTGTTGGGCGTGCCAGGCCTGACTGCTTGGTTTGGATTAAAGTCCGTGGCGAAATTCGCCGCTGGTGACCGGGTGCTGGTCACCTCTGCGGCAGGTCCGGTTGGCGCGACGGCCGGGCAGCTCGCCAAAGCCGGCGGCGCCGCGCAAGTGGTCGGAATTGCTGGCAGCGACACAAAATGCCAATGGCTGGTCGACGAGGCCGGGTTTGACACAGCGATCAATTACAAGTCGGTCGCCGATCTCGACGCCGCAATCGACGCGGCGATGCCCGATGGGGTCGATCTATTATTCGACAATGTCGGCAATGCGATGGTCAATCGCGTTTTGCCGAAAATGCGCTTGAATGGACGGATCTGCATTTCAGGCCAGGTCGCAGACTATAATCTCAATCCCGAAGAGACCCCCGGCATCGTCAATACCAAACCCTTCATCACCCACCGGGTGATGATGCAGGGTCTTGTCGTGTTTGATTTTGCTCGCGAGTTTCCGGCTGCGCTGAACGAGATGGCTGGGCTCATTGGCGCGGGACACTTGAAGCTAAAAGAAGAACGGTTCGAAGGCATCGACAAAATGCCAGAGGCGTTTTGCGGATTGTTCCGCGGTGAGAATTTTGGACGCCGTGTTGTTCATGTGACCGCTGAGGCTTAGGCCTTTGCGCAGCGGTTGGCGTGATGATGCGACGTGGAGAAACGGATATGATGGATCAGCTCAAATGGATCAGCCTCCTGGCGCTGGCAATGGTTTGCGCGCTGATGGCGCGCGCGCAAGACGCTCCTGATCGCCCCACCGCACCCCCCGTTGCACAGGCTGAAACCGTCCATCCAGCCTGGACCACTTTCACACCGCAATTCACGCCGCACATTTGTCCGTTTCACGACCAAGCGCCGACCTATGATCCCGAGGAGTTTCGGTGCGGATATGTGTTGGTGCCAGAGGATCGGACCAATCCTGACAGTCGCCTGATCAAGCTTTCCGTGCTGCGCATTCGCTCGAGCGGCGAGAATCCAGACCGCCGTGCTGTGATCCGCCTGACAGGTGGGCCAGGTGCGCCATCGCTCGGGGCCGGGCGAATTGCCGCCTATCAAAGTGCGGACACGAGGGCCTATCGCGATGCTGCGGATCTGATTTTCTTCGACCAACGCGGCATTGGCTATTCCGAAGCGCGCTTCTGCCGCGCGGTCCCACGAAATTTCCAATTCGGGATCAGCACGGATGATGGGGTCGACGTGCTGAGTGAAGCGTTCCAGAAATGCCTTGCCGAAGCGCGCGCGCAGGGCGTCGCGGTCGATGCTTACTCGACCTGGCAGAATGCTCTGGACGTCCGCGATATTCGCCGCGCGCTCGGTTATCAGCAATGGACGCTCTTCGGCGTCTCGTATGGGACCGAACTCGGTCAAGCGGTGATCGGAGTTGACGAAGCCGGCACGCGCGCGGCCATTCTCGATAGTGTTGTGCCCGTCGCATCGACGCAATCCGGTGGCTGGGGCGCAGCTGCTTATGGGTTTCGCGGGGCACTGGAAGCGCTTTCTGCCGTGTGCCAAGCCGATGCAGACTGCGCCCGCGAGGTGGGCAGCTTTAGCGATCGGTTCATCGCAGCCTTCGAGGCGTATGACGCCGAACCTCTGATTGTGGATGGACTTGACCATGGCACATTCTTAGATGGACGAATGGTGATGGATGGCGATTTGGCTGGCGCCGCCGTGTTCCAAGCGCTCTATGCGAATGCGCTTTATCCGGACTTTCCCAGCTTACTCACCGCGCTCGAGACCCGCG
Source organism: Pseudomonadota bacterium (assembly GCA_039191105.1). GTDB lineage: Bacteria > Pseudomonadota > Alphaproteobacteria > Caulobacterales > Hyphomonadaceae > Henriciella. The sequence goes on along the minus strand of JBCCXW010000187.1, from coordinate 236 downwards.
ACGAAACCGCGATCAAAGCCTATATCGAAGTGCTCGGTCGGCGCATTGATCACGATGCTGGCAATGGTATGGAGCTGATCACAAATTGCCGCGGCGCTGCTGTCACCACCCCGGAACAAGAGGCTGCCATGCGCGTTGACGAACCGCAACTTTCGCAATGGATCGAGAGCGTGAGCTGGCTGCGTTTGTGCGAGACCGCTTATCGGATTGATCCTGATCCAGCGATGCAAGCATTG
>JBCCXW010000186.1:0-6111 GCA_039191105.1 Pseudomonadota bacterium | reverse complement strand
ATTCGGAGACGCCGAACCGGCGATGCGCTCCGATTTGCCGAAAGCGAATGCCTGGAACATGCAAGAAAAACTCGATCAAGAATTCGCCGCGATCGGATTTTACTTCTCTGGGCATCCCCTCGACGATATTCTCGACAGTCTCGAGGATGGCCGGATTACCTATGCGATGAACATTGCTGACCGCGCCGTGGATGGCAAACCGATTGAGCTGATTGGAATGGTCCGCCGCCGGGTTGAGAAACCCGCACGAAATGGTGGCAAGTTTGCCTTTTTGACGCTTTCTGATCCAACCGGTGAAGTGGAGCTGATGGTCATGCCGGAGCTGCTCTCCGAAATGCGCGAACAGCTCGAAGTAGGATGCGCCGTGGTGATCCTGACCGAGGTGCGTCGGCGCGACGACGAAATCCGTCTCTCCGCCCGCCGCGTTTTACCGATTGAGCAAGCCCGCATCGCCAAAAAAGCGCCGGCGCTTTCGGTGAAATTGGAAAAGGGCGCCGATTTAAGCGGATTGGCGGCCATTGCAGCGCGCCTGCAACAGGCAGGCGGGCAAGACTGGGGCGAAATTTTCGTGCGTTTGCCGATTGAAGACGGGCGCGTCGTGACGCTCCGCTTGCCGGACACGTATCCAACCGGGATCGAGGCGCTCAGGGCGCTGAAAACAGCGCCCGGCGTCGCCCGCGTTGACCATGAAGCGGCGTGAGACCTCGGCTTCTGACGTGAGGTGTTGCGCTGCGTCGCTATTCATGTATAGAGCGGCGCATCAACTCCCGATGCGTGGTTCTTCCGGTGTCCGGCCTGCGATCAGGCTCGATCGGAACCATGCCGGTCAACCGGACGAGGAAAACTGAGATGGCTCTGCCTGAATTCACAATGCGTGAACTGCTCGAAGCTGGCGTTCACTTTGGTCACCAAACCCATCGCTGGAACCCTAAGATGAAACCGTTCATCTATGGCGCGCGTTCTGGCATCCATATTATGGACTTATCGAAGTCCGTCCCGCTCTTTCATCAAGCCTTGGTGAAAGTGCGCGATACGGTCTCGAAAGGCGGGCGGGTTCTGTTTGTTGGCACCAAGCGTCAAGCATCGCAGCCGATTGCGGAGGCTGCGCAGCGCTGCGCGCAATACTATATGAACCATCGCTGGCTTGGCGGCACGCTGACCAATTGGTCGACAGTGTCGAACTCGATTAAGCGCCTGCGCGAACTCGAGGAAACGCTCAGCGACAAAGAACAATCAGGTCTGACAAAGAAAGAGCTTTTGAATCTTGAGCGTGACCGCGAAAAGCTCGACAAAGCGCTCGGCGGAATTGCCAATATGGGCGGCCTGCCAGATTTGATTTTTGTCATCGACACAAACAAAGAAGCGATTGCGATCAAAGAGGCGCGTAAGCTCGGCATTCCTGTGGTCGCTGTGGTCGACACCAATTGCGATCCAGAAGACGCCGATTTTGCGTTTCCAGGCAATGATGATGCGGCGCGCGCGATTGCGCTCTATTGCAATCTGGTCGCGGACGCGGTTCTGGACGGTTTGGCCGAATCATCCGCAGGCCTCGGCATCGACTTGGGTGAATCCGAAGAGATCGAAGCGCTTGTTGAGGCGGACGTTGCTGCCGCGGACGCTGCCGAAGCGAGTGCAGAAACAGATGATTCCGCGAAAGTCGAAGAAGATACGACTGACGCATAAACACCACTGGGTTTGAACAGAAGGACAACTAGGATGGCTCAGATCACTGCTGCCCTCGTCAAAGATCTGCGGGACAAAACTGGCGCAGGCATGATGGATGCGAAGAAAGCCTTGGTTGAAAATGACGGAGATGTCGAAGCCGCAATTGATTGGCTGCGCGCCAAGGGCCTGTCAAAAGCGGCCAAGAAGTCCGGTCGGACCGCAGCCGATGGCCTCGTCGCCGCATTGGTTTCGGATGATGGCAAGACCGGGTCTGTCGTCGAATTGAACGCCGAAACCGATTTCGTCGCGCGCAACGAAACGTTCCAAAATGCGCTTGCCGATATCGCCAAGCTGGCGCTGACGACTGAAGGCACCACAGAAGCGGTGGCGGCGGCTGCAGCGCCCGATGGTGACGGAACGGTCGAAGATATGATCAAACGCCTTGTCGCAACGATTGGCGAGAACATGACATTGCGCCGCGCCGCGCAGGTCAAAGCCGACTCCGTGGCAGCCTATATCCATAGCGCCGAAGCCCCAGGGATGGGCAAAATCGGCGTTCTAGTCGGCCTGAATGGCTCAGGCGATCTCAACGAAGCTGGCAAAAAAGTTGCGATGCACGTCGCTGCAACTTCCCCTGCTTCGGCCACCGTCGATGATCTTGATCAAGATCTGGTCGCGCGCGAAAAACAAATCCTCACAGAGCAGGCTCAGCAGAGCGGAAAGCCCGCCAACGTAATCGAGAAGATGATCGAAGGCCGGATCAAGAAGTTTTATAAAGAAGTGGTCCTGGTTGAGCAGCCCTTCGTCATGAACCCGGATCAAACGGTGGGGCAGTTCATCTCAGAGAGCGGCGCGGCATTGGCCGGTTTTGTGATGTTTAAGCTCGGCGACGGCATCGAGAAGGCCGAAGACAATTTCGCGGAAGAAGTTGCGTCAATGACGAAGGCCTAAGCGGCCCAAAAAATAAGTGCTTTTAGGTCCCGGCCACCGATGACAGGTGGCTGGGAATCTTTTATGGGCACTGAAGGTATGGGAGACGCGGAATGCCAGGCGAAACCGAGACCAATAGCGGCCTTAAATATAAACGCGTTCTGCTGAAGATTTCAGGTGAGGCGCTTATGGGGCCGACCGAATACGGCATCCATATGCCAACGTGTCTGGGGTTCGCGGACGAAATCGCTGCCGCCAGAGAGCTTGGCGTGGAAATCTGTCTGGTCATCGGGGGCGGCAATATCTTTCGCGGGATGAAGGGCGCCGCGCAGGGAATGGAGCGCTCGCAAGCCGACTCCATGGGCATGCTTGCGACCGTAATGAACGCCTTAGCTATGCAAAGTGCTCTGGAGTCCATCGGGGTTCAGACGCGCGTGCAGTCTGGCATTCGAATGGACGAGATTTGTGAGCCATTCATTCGCCGCCGCGCAATCCGGCATATGGAAAAGGGCCGTGTGGTCATTTTTGCTGCCGGAACCGGGAATCCGTATTTTACGACCGATACCGGTGCGGCTCTGCGGGCCGCTGAAATGCACTGCGACGCGATGATGAAAGGCACGCAGGTTGACGGCGTCTACTCGGCCGACCCGAAAACGGATCCGACGGCCGAACGCTATGAAACGCTCACCTATCAAGACGTACTGGCGCGCAATTTGCGGGTCATGGATGCGTCTGCAGTGAGCCTTATGCGTGACACAAATATCCCCATTGTGGTTTTCTCGCTACACAATAAAGGTGCATTACAAGATGTGCTGACCGGGCAGGGTCCAAGCACCGTGATCACCGGATGATGAGGAAAGACAATGAGTTACGACAAAAAAGACCTCGAACGCCGCATGGAAGGAGCGATTGGGTCGCTTCAAACGGAGTTGCAGGGTCTGCGGACCGGCCGCGCATCCGTCAATCTACTCGATAGTGTCCAGGTGCCCGCTTACGGGTCGAGCATACCGTTGAATCAAGTTGGGTCCGTATCCGTAATGGATGCGCGCATGATCGCCGTAAACGTTTGGGACAAAGGCCTTGTTGGGGCGACGGATAAGGCCATCCGCGAATCGGGGCTCGGCCTCAATCCGGTGGTCGACGGCCAAACCTTGAGAATTCCGATCCCGCCTCTGAACGAAGAGCGCCGGGTGGAACTCACCAAAGTTGCTGGAAAGTATGCCGAGGCTGCGCGGGTTGCGGTGCGAAATGTCCGTCGAGACGGCATGGACGGTCTTAAAAAAATGGAGAAGGACGGCGATATTAGCGAAGATGAGCACCGATCATTGTCAGACGACGTGCAAAAGCTGACAGACCGCTTTGTCAGCCGGGTCGATGATGCGCTTAAGCAAAAAGAAGCGGAGATTATGCAGGTTTGACGTCGCTGTCATCAGCCACCCAGCCTGGGGAGGGAGAGCAGGGTGCCAACGCCCCGCCAGAGCATGTCGCGATCATAATGGATGGCAATGGCCGCTGGGCGAAAGCGCGTGGCTTGCCGCGCGCCATGGGTCATGAACGCGGGGTCGAAGCCCTGCGCCGCACCGTCGAAGCGGCGCAGACGATCGGTCTGAAAAACCTAACGGTATTCTCGTTTTCGACCGAAAACTGGCGCCGACCTGTGGCCGAAGTTAATACACTGTTCGGACTCTTGAAAGCCTATGTGACACGTGATCTTGACCGGCTTACACGCGAGAATGTGCGCATCCGGATTCTCGGTACACGTGATGGTTTGCCGCGTGAGATTCTCGATCTCGTCAAGCGCGCTGAGGCGCGGACGCGCGACAATGACGCGTTCAATCTTTGCATAGCGTTCAATTATGGCGGTCGCGAAGAACTCGTAAGAGCGGCGAAATCCGCCGCGGAAGCGCTCCAGCGCGGCGATATAAAACCAAAAGATCTCGATGAAACGAGCTTCGCCTCATTTCTAGATACGGATGAAATTCCCGATCCCGACATTCTGATTCGAACCAGCGGAGAGTATCGCCTCAGCAATTTTCTGGTTTGGCAGGCCGCTTATGCAGAACTGATTTTTATGGATGTGCTTTGGCCGGATTTTGGCGGCCAGCATTTGCGGGAAGCGATTGAAATCTACCAAACGCGTGAGCGCCGATTTGGTGGATTATCGTCTGGGGCCGCCTAGCGTGAGTTTGCCGCGACAGCATGACGGCCAGAAAGGGGATCTGGGCCTACGGGTCATCTCGGCCGCTGTTCTGATTCCATTTGGTTTGTTTGTGGTTTGGCAAGGCGGCGCATGGCTCGCGATCGCGTGCGGGGTATTTGCTGGCTTGATGGCCTTTGAGTGGATCCGCATGACCTGCTCGCCAGCGATGAAGTCCTTTGTTCTTTTAGCACTTTTGCCGTTCTTACCCGCGATTTTGGGGTTTGGACTGCTGGCGGTCTGGGTCTTGTTCGCAGCAGCGCTTATCGCCTCGATTTTGCATCCATTGCCTCACAAACGTGGGGCGGAAATGTTCGGGCTGCTATATGTCGCTGGGATGCCGCTGGCGATGTATTCGCTTCGCGAAGGCGCCTGGGACGGGGCGGCGACGGCCTTGATTTTGATGGGGATTGTTTGGGGGTCGGATTCGGCGGCATATTTTTCAGGTCGAGGCTTTGGCGGGCCGCCATTGCACCCGGACTCACCGGCAAAGACATGGAGCGGCGCTGTCGGAGCCGTGATGTTCAGCGCATTGTGTGGACTTCTGGCGGCGCGGATCACCGGCGGCGACGTTTTGGTTTGGGTGATCGTCGGTGCGCTCATTTCCATCATCGCTCAATTCGGCGACTTGTTTGAGAGTTCGCTCAAGCGGCATTACGGGATCAAAGACTCTAGCGGACTGGTCCCGGGCCATGGCGGATTGCTTGATCGGGTGGACGGTTTGGGGATGGCAAATGTCATTGCCTTGGTGGTATTTCTGATTGCGCCCGCCCTTGTCAGCGTACTAGGTCTAGACGCATGAACGGCGCACGCACCATTTCGATTATGGGGTCGACAGGGTCGATTGGGACGTCGGCGCTCTCGGTTGTCGAATTCGCGAATGCACAAGCGCCGCAGCCTGTTTTCGCGATCGATACTTTGGTTGGCGGTGGAAATGTCGATTTGTTGGCCGCGCAGGTGCAGCAATTCCAGCCCCAGCACGTCGTGATTGGCGATCCCGAAAAGTACCAAGCCTTGCGCGACTGTCTGACCGGGTTTGAGGGGTCCGTCGCGGCCGGTCGCGACGCCGTGATTGAAGCTGCGGAACGGCCGGTCGACCGAGTGTTGGCAGCGATTGTGGGTATTGAAGGCTTAGCCTCGACGCTCGCCGCGGTTGAAGCGGGCAATTCCATCGCGCTCGCCAATAAAGAGAGCATGGTCTGCGCGGGGCCGCTCTTAAAACAGCGCTCAAAACACAGTGGCGCAGCGATCGTGCCGACGGATTCTGAGCATAATGCCATGTTCCAGGTTCTAGATCGGCGCCGCGATCTCGAACGCCT
>JBCCXW010000185.1:0-6132 GCA_039191105.1 Pseudomonadota bacterium | reverse complement strand
TGGCGAGGCGATCGCCCGCCAGGCGATGCGGGTGCTCTTGGATGGTAATGGCTCAACCGGGCCGGGTGGAACGGTGTGGCTAACGTCAGAGGCGCCTGCGGAAACCCGGTTGGTGGAGGTCAGCCGCCGGTTTGGCTTTGGTACGGTGCGTGAGATCCGCGTCTAACCCTTTCGCGTGCCTGTCACATATTCGGCTTACCGAGACATGCCACGACAATCGCTTTGAGGAGATCCCGATGCGCCGGATGGCTCTGTTGGTCGCTGCCCTTGCTTTAACCGCTTGCGCACCGCAGGTCGATTTGTCTTCGATCCCAGAGCAAGACGGCGCGACCCCAATCGCGGCGATTGGCGCTGCCGAGAAAATCAAAATTGTTGGCTCCTCCACCGTCTCGCCATTTTCGACCACAGTGGCGGAACAGTTTGGCGCGGTCTCTGACCATCCCGCGCCGATTGTCGAAACCACCGGCACGGGGGGAGGGTTCAAAGCATTTTGCAACGGCGTCGGCCCCAACACACCTTCAATCGTCAATGCCTCTCGCAAAATCAAGGATGGCGAACGGGCGCTTTGCGCCGCGGCCGGGATCTCCGACCCGCTCGAGATTAAGATCGGTTATGACGGGATCGTGCTGGCCAATGGCAAAATGGGCCCTGATCTGAATATGACCAAGCGGCAGATTTATTTGGCGTTGGCCGCAGAATTGCCGGATGGCAATGGCGGCTGGCGGAAGAATCCGCATCGGCGCTGGGATGAGGTCGATCCGAGCCTCCCCGATATGCGCATCTTGGTCTCTGGCCCACCGCCAACCTCTGGCACGCGCGATGCCTTTGTCGAGATTGCGCTCGAGCATGGCGCCCTAGACCTGCCTGAATTGCAAGCCCTGAAAGCCACCGATCCGGATCAGTTTGAACAACGCGCCCACGAAATCCGCAATGATGGCGCGTGGATCGACAGCGGTGAGAATGACAGCTCGATCATCAATACGCTCTTGCGCAATGAGGATTCGATTGGCGTGCTGGGCTATTCGTTTCTCGAGCAAAATCTCGACCGCGTGAAAGGGGCGAGCGTTGGCGGTGTCGCGCCGACATTTGAGAACATCGCGTCTGGAGACTATGGCGTCTCGCGTAGCATGTATTTCTACGTCAAGCGCGAAAACATTCCATTGGTTCGAGGCCTAGAAGAATACGTGTCTGAGTTCACCCAAGAAGACGCTTGGGGCACATATGGGTATTTGGTCGAGAAAGGTCTGATCCCGCTATTGCCTGAAGATCGCAAAATCATGCGCGAGACCGCCCTAGCTGCGCTTACAGATCTGAAAAGTCGACCTCTGTCAGAGCGTGACCCGTTGCCGCCACAAAGCGACGAAAACCGTCCCGGTTGATCCCGGTCGTCGCCGTGTTCACGAGCGGATGGAAATAAACCGTCTCGAATCTGAGCAAGGCTGTGTCAGCGACGAAGCGGACACGGTTTTGGGGATCATTCAACAGCGCGAAGGCGGTCACGGATCCCGGCACCACGCCAAGATGCTCTAACATCAGATCCGGGCTGGCAAAGGACAAACGTCGGGTGCTGAGATACTTGTGCAATTGGTTCAAGCGCAACTGACTTTCGGCCCACGCCGAAACCAAAACCAGCGTGTCATCCTTGTCTTTCATAAATAGGTTTTTGCTGTGCCCGCCCGGCAAAGCGGCTTTGAGATGGCGGCCTTCCTCAACGGTGAAGGTCGCCGCATGCTCGACGGTGTGGTGCTCGATCCCGAGCGTATCCAAATAGGCGAAAAGATCGGACGGGCTTGCAGGCATGCCGGGCCTGGGGCAGGAAATCGGGGACGGGTCAAGCCTTGTCTGAAGGGAACAGCATGAAGCTGGAATGCTACAAGATCTATCATACCGCACCTGAGATTGTACCGGGGCGCAGCACGCGGGCGTGGATGGACGCTTTCCCGCAAAGACAGCCATATCGCTGTTTGCCCCTGTCCATGGCAAACTCGACCGGTTGGGAAATCCTCTGTCCGATGGATCTCAAAATCGTTTGGAATGGCGGGATGCGCAAAGAAGACATTTTCATGTTCACGCGCGGCGACCCGAACGCCATTCCCTCATTTGCCGATAGCCATTTTCAGCGCGGGATTGTCACCTTCCATACCGGCCATTTGTTCCGCACGCCGCCCGGCTGGGGCCTTATGGCCATGGGCGCGCCAAACTATTTCAAAGACGGTATCGCGCCGCTCACTGGTTTGGTGGAGACCGATTGGTTGCCCTTCCCCTTCACAATGAACTGGCAAATGACCCGGCCTGGCGAAGTTGTGTTCGAGAAAGGCGAGCCATTTTGCTTCATCGTCCCGATCGAGCATGGCAAGCTGGAGGACATTCAGCCGGAGCGGAAATTGCTGAAAACCAATCCCGAACTTGAAAAGGATTATCATGGCTGGTCCACCAGCCGCGAAAAGTTCAATAAGCGCCTCGTCTCTGGTGACAAAGAGGCGGTCGAAGCGGGATGGCAGCGCCATTATATGCGCGGCGAGAAACAGTCTGGCGACAAGATTGAGAGCCATGTGACCAAACGCAGGCTCAAGCCCGTGATTGACGTTTAAGGCAAAACGCGTTGATTTTCGTCGCGATTTCGCCTGCTTTCGGCGCCAAGACAGCGTGTGTGGAGGACAAAACAGTGCGAGCTTTCGTTATAGGTTTAGGGCTTATGGGTCTCACCGCGTGCGGGAGCGGCGGCGGCAGCGATTATGACCAAGCCGTGATGTCGGAACCGGCCCCAGCTGTGGAGTCCTTCAATGACGTGATGGACGTCGGCGCGACCATGTCGGCGCAAGGCCGGTCCAAATCGCCGCCCATAGAGCCAAGTTCGGACGCCAATACCGGTGATCCTTCGACTGAGCAATACATCGCCTATAGCCATAGTCTCGGCGTAAGTCTGCCAAAGGGCGGCGTTTCGCCGATTATGGAGCGCCACACTGCGGCCTGCCGCGCCGCTGGCACGGCCACTTGCATTGTGATCAATTCCGATATTTTCAGCCGCGAAGAAGACCGCGCCTCTGGCGCGCTATCGCTGCGCGCGACGCCCGACTGGATCGACACCTTCCTCAGCGAGGTCGATACTGAGACCGAAGCAGCAGGCGGTGAGATCACCCAGCGCTCCACCCGCGCTGAAGACCTCACCCGCCAAATCATCGATACCGGCGCCCGTTTGGAGGCGCAAAAGACTTTGCAAGGCCGTTTGTTCGGATTGCTTGAACGCCGCGATGGCGAACTTGGGGAATTGTTGCAAATCGAACGCGAGATCGCCCGCGTCACCGGCGAGATCGAAAGCGTTGAGGCGCGCCTTAAAACGCTGCGTCTGCGCGTTTCCATGTCGTCTCTGGATGTGTCTTACCAAACCAAAGTCCCGGCCTTCAGTCCCTCGCGAGACAATCCTTTGGGAGAAGCTTTTGCAGACTTTTTCTATAACCTATCAAGCGCCATCGCTGGCGTGATCACCGCGTTCGCCGTCGGTTTGCCATGGATCTTATTGCTCGGTATGTTCTTATGGATTTGGCTGAAACTGATCTGGCCGCGTCTTCGCGGAAACAAGAAAAAGCCAACGCCGCCAGCAGCTTAGCTGCTTTGTACATTTAGCAAAGCGTGTCCGATCACGGCTTTTAAATAGTCTGGTTCGAACGGCTTGGTGATCAGATAAGACGGGCCTTGATTAGCAGTGGATAAATATTGTTCTGGATGCGCCGTCACGAACACGACCGGCACATGTTCCGGTAGCTTCATACTCGAAATTGCGTCGGTCCCGAGCGAGCCATCCGCCAATTGAATGTCACATAAAACAATGTCCGGTTCATGAGCATTGCGGATGGCGACTGCCTCAGACGCCCGCGACGCGACGCCGATGACGCGGTGCCCTAAGCTTTCGGACAGGCGCCTGAGTTGCGAGGAAATGAGCGGTTCGTCTTCCACAATCAACATACACGTGGCGGTCGTTTCCGCAAAAGCTTGCTCAGCCATATCGAGCAATTCCGCGAGCTCAGTGCGTTTGATCTTTAGGATTTGACACACGGTCCGCTCTTGAAACCCTTCGACCGCAATCAAAAGCAACGCGCGACGCGCTTTGGCTGTGCGCGATTGCGACAATTGGTCGAGCGCTTCATCAAGCAAAGTATAGAGTTCGATGCGATTAAAGCGCTCGAGGTCAAAATCGACATCGAAAGACATGTCCAGAATGCGCTGCAAAACACGCTCGACACAGGCATCGCCGGAAATCGTGTTCCCCGTCGAGGCGCGCGCATAGCGACGCAAATAAGGCAGCATGCCTTCAATCCGTTCAGCGATCGACAACGCAGTTTTCTCCCAACAAAGACAACTGCTTAAACCACATTGACGTTGTGCACATTCCACTACGTTTATGGTCGGACAGGCAGATGCCGAGTATGGGGATTTAGTTGACGCTCAAGCGCCGAAAATCAAGGTCGGACACTCAGTCCGAACTGTCACGGGCGCAAGTTAAGCGCTTGGAAGCGTTGGCGCAGAGCCTGCAGCGCGATTATGCCCGCGTAACCTTAGAGCCGGTGCCAGAGCGGCTGCAAAAACTGGTGGAAGAGCTGCGCGCGCGCGAGGCGAAAGAAAACGAGCCTGATTGATCAGGTCAGATGTCAGATGCGTCAGCCGCGCTCAGTCTGGAGCCCGCGTTTTTAGAGCAAGGGCGTGGAGCTCACCGCCCATTTTGCCCTTCAATGCCGCATAGACCAGCTGATGCTGTGCGACGCGGGTTTTGCCGCGAAATTGCTCCGACACGATCTCGGCCTGCCAGTGATCATTGTCGCCGGCGAGATCTGTCAGCGTGATATCCGCTTCGGGGAAGGCTTCCATTAGGAAGCCTTCCAGAGTGTCTCGGGTCATCGCCATCGATTAGGCGGGTTCCGGCTCGCCGCCAAAATCGCCGCCTTTGTCTTTACGGCGCTTGCCGATGACCGGCACAGCGGCGTTCGGGCGCGGCGGCTCATCTGGCTCATCCGGGCGCTCTGGCAGTTTGCCATCATTGATCAGCGCGCGGATTTCATCACCCGTCAGCGTCTCATATTCGAGCAAAGCTTCGGCCAAGGCCGACCATTGATCGCGAAACTTGGTCATAATCTCGCGCGCATCATCCATACCTTTCTGGATCAGCTTGCGGACCTCTTCCTCGATCTTTTTCGAGGTCTCTTCAGACACCGAAGACGATTGCACCAATTGCTGGCCAAGGAAAACCTGACCCTGGTCTTCGCCATAATCGACCGGACCAATCTCATCCGAGAGCCCCCAGCGGGTCACCATGGCGCGGGCGAGACGCGTCGCCTGCTGAATATCCGACGCGGCGCCTGCGGTCACCGCCTCATCCCCGAACTTCTCTTCTTCGGCCACGCGGCCACCCATGATAATGGCCAGACGAGATGTCATCTCAATTCGGCTCATAGACAGTTTGTCGTCCTCGGGCAGCTGCATCACCATGCCCAGGGCACGTCCGCGCGGAATAATCGTCGCTTTGTGCACGGGATCGGCTTTTGGCACTTTTAGAGCCACAATGGCGTGCCCCGCCTCATGCCAAGCGGTGAGCTCTTTCTCATCCTGGCTCATCACCATGGAGCGCCGCTCTGGTCCCATCAGGACTTTATCTTTGGCGTCTTCAAATTCTGACATCGCAACCACACGCTTGCCGCGCCGGGCGGCCAAGAGCGCCGCTTCATTGACCAGGTTGGCGAGATCCGCGCCAGAGAAGCCAGGCGTCCCGCGGGCGATGATCTTCGGATCAACATCCTTGGCCAGCGGCACATTGCGCATATGCACTTTCAGGATTTTCTCACGCCCGATTACGTCTGGATTGCCAACCGTGACCTGACGGTCAAAACGCCCGGGACGCAGCAGCGCCGGGTCGAGCACGTCCGGGCGGTTGGTCGCCGCCACGATGATGATGCCATCATTGGCTTCAAATCCATCCATTTCGACCAGCAATTGGTTGAGCGTTTGTTCGCGCTCATCATTGCCGCCGCCAAGACCGGCGCCGCGCGAGCGACCGACGGCATCAATCTCGTCGATAAAGATAATGCACGGCGCATTGCGTTTGGCTTGCTCAAACATATCGCGGACACGGCTTGCGCCGAC
>JBCCXW010000184.1:0-6211 GCA_039191105.1 Pseudomonadota bacterium | reverse complement strand
GCCCTCAATGGTTTGCAGCCGGTCTTTTGAGGCGGTATCCTTTTCTTTCTTCAACGCTTCGGCCTCAATTTTCATCTGTAAGAGGCGTCGATCGATCTCATCCAGCGCTTCAGGCTTGGAGTCGACCTGCATGCGCAAGCGCGACGCCGCCTCGTCCATTAGGTCAATGGCTTTATCCGGTAAAAATCGATCGGTGATGTAGCGATTAGACAGCGTTGCCGCGGACACGATTGCCCGGTCGCTGACCCGAACGCCATGATGGGCTTCATACCGGCCCTTCAAGCCGCGCAGGATTGAGATCGTATCCTCGACGGTCGGTTCATTGATATAAACCGGCATAAACCGGCGAGCCAGCGCGGCATCACCTTCGACATATTTGCGATACTCATCGAGGGTCGTGGCGCCAAGACAGTGTAACTCGCCCCGTGCGAGCGCTGGCTTGATCAAGTTAGACGCATCCATCGCGCCATCAGTTTTACCCGCGCCGACCAGAGTGTGCATTTCGTCAATAAATAGAATGATGCCGCTTTCGGCTTTTTCGACTTCCTTCAAGACCGCTTTCAAACGTTCTTCGAACTCGCCGCGAAACTTCGCACCGGCAATCAAGGCGCCCATATCGAGCGCCAAGAGCCGTTTGTCCTTGAGGCTTTCGGGCACATCGCCATTGACGATCCGAAGAGCCAAGCCTTCCGCGATTGCGGTCTTACCGACCCCAGGCTCACCAATCAGAACGGGATTGTTTTTGGTCCGCCGCGACAGCACCTGAACGGCGCGTCGGATTTCCTCATCGCGCCCGATCACAGGATCGAGCTTACCCGAGCGCGCATCCGTGGTCAGATCGCGCGTATATTTCTTCAGCGCTTCATAGCTCTCTTCGGCATTCGCGCTGTCCGCGGTGCGGCCCTGCCGCAATTGAGCGACGGCGCTTTCGAGTTGATTGGCGGTGACGCCGGATTTGGTTAGCGCCTCTGCCGCGTTCGAATTCTTGAGTTCGGCAAGAGCGATCAAGAGGCGCTCGACGGTGATAAAGCTATCGCCCGCCTTTTTTGCGCCAGCCTCCGCATTGGTAAAGAGTTTTGCAGTGTTTTGGTCCAGGCGCAGCCCCCCCTGACCGCCGCTGACTTTCGGGATGGCGCGCATCGCTTCATCCAAGACTTGCGTCACCCGTTCGGGTTGACCCCCGGCAGTGCGAATGAGATTCGCGGCCAGTTGGTCGCGATCTTCGAGCATCGCTTTGAGAATATGCTCGGGCAGAAAGATCTGATTGGAGTTTGCCAGCGCGGCGGTTTGTGCGGCTTGCAGAACGCTTTGAGCGCGTTCAGTATAGGTGTCAAAATTCATATTCAATCTCCTTTCAAAGGCAGACGAGGGCCTACCAATCAGATTGCGTAGGCATGGTTTTGGTGGCTGGGTCCCGCTCAGCGGCAACCCTTCAAACCATCATGTGGGAATGCAAAAACGGGTTCGCAAGATATCTCTCGCGAACCCGTGCAGCAGGATCACGCGGGATCGGCTAGGTGGCCGGAATAAGGCCCGCGGTTTCTGGGTCGCCGACCATTTTGGTCAGCGTTTTGCGCAGCTTGTTGAGCGCTTGATGTTCGATTTGGCGCACGCGCTCCTTCGAAATCCCAAGCCGCTGGCCGAGCACTTCTAAGGTTACAGTTTCATCGGTGAGGCGACGCTCTGAAATGATCAAAGTCTCGCGCTCATTTAGCACAAGGAGGGCTTCTGCAATCCACGCTTTACGCTTTTCATTGTCGCGCTCTTCCATGACCATTTCGTCTGGTGTCGCACTTTCATCGGGCAGTAGATCTTGCCATTGCGCGTCGCCATCGACGGCCAGGGGTGCGTTGAGAGAGCGATCTGACGCCGAAAGGCGCGAGGCCATGGTTTCGACATCGCGTTCAGGAACGCCAAGGTGTTCTGAGACCCATTTTTTGTTTTCCGCAGACATCACCGCATCGCCCGTATCGTCGATTTTGGCGCGCAAGCGTCGCAGGTTGAAAAAGAGCGATTTCTGGGCTGCGGTCGTGCCGGTGCGGACAATCGACCAATTGCGCAAGACATAATCCTGGATCGAAGACCGAATCCACCAGGCCGCATAAGTCGAAAAGCGAACTTCGCGGGATGGCTCAAACCGAGCCGCCGCTTGCATCAGACCGACATTGCCTTCCTGAACGAGATCAGCGAGGGGCAAACCATAGTGCCGGAATTTGGAGGCCATTGAGATGACCAGTCGCATATAAGCGGTCGTGAGTTCATGCAACGCACGTTCATCCCCTTTGTCCCGCCACCGCCGGGCGAGGTCGAGCTCATGCTCGGCTTCTAGCATTGGTGCTTTCATCGCTTTTCGAACGAAACTGCGATCTGGGTTTCCGCTGGATTGACCTGCGTTTGTCATTCGACCTCCAATGCACGTTAAGAGCGTGTTCATAGAGGTTTACGAACGCTTTCAGGGTCTGGATCAAAAAAAATCTTGAAAAATCTCACGACGCTCTAAGAGGAACCGCTGCGATGAAAAAAGCCCCACCAGGTCAGGCGGGGCAATTTGATTTAGGCTTGACCGTCATCCGGCTGACGCTTTCAGGCCGCCTTCTTCTTCGCCAGCGATTCAGCCAGGCGATCCATCGCCGTGGTGTGATCGATGCTCTCAACCGCTGCCAGCTCGCGTGCCATGCGATCGAGCGCACTCTCATAAAGCTGACGTTCAGAGTAAGACTGCTCTGGTTGATCCTCGAGCCGATGTAAGTCGCGAACGACCTCTGCGATCGAGATAAGATCACCGGAATTAATCTTCGCTTCGTATTCCTGGGCCCGGCGCGACCACATGGTCCGCTTGATCCGGGCTTTGCCGCCAAGTGTCTTAAGCGCATCTTCGACCAATTTCGAGCCAGCCAGCGCGCGCATCCCCGACGCGATGGCACGATTGGTCGGCACCCGCAGAATCATTTTGTCTTGATCGAAGGAGACCACATACACTTCCAGGGTCATGCCGGCGACTTGCTGCTGTTCAATCGCTGTCACAGTGCCGACCCCATGGGCGGGATAGACAATCTTCTGACCGGCTTGGAAATCTAGTTTTGTTCCCGCATCCGCTGCTGCCATATGAGAGACCTCTTTCTTCTACGCAAACGAGCCATGTTGCCGGCGAGAGTTCTCGTTCAGTGCCGACAGAAGCATGGCTCGGATATGTTGTTGTAAACAAAAGGTATAACACACCCGGCAACTATTCTCAATAGGCGTGGCCAATTCTCATGTAGAAGGACTGCAATTTAACGGGCGGGGAGCTCGACCGTAAAGCAGGCGCCGCCTTCCGGTCGATTCTCTGCTTTGACCGTGCCCATATGCGTCGTGACAATTTGCGCAACGATGGACAGCCCTAAGCCGGAATTGTTCCCAAACGCCGCCCCAGCGGGCCGGTCGGTGTAAAAACGCTCAAAGATTTTCTCTAATTTATCGTCTGGAATGCCTGGTCCATCGTCTTCAACGCGAATACGGGCAGTGGTTTGTGGTCCTTGCCGGCCTTGTTGGAGGGTCACATAGACCATACCCCCATCGGGCGAAAACGAGCGCGCATTATCGATCAAATTGCGCAAAACTTGACCCAATGGGCCCTCGCGCCCGCGAACCGACAGGCCAGCATCCATCGTCGCATCATCAAACGATACGTTCACCCCCTTTTGGTGCTCTAAGCCATCATAGGTTCGCACGAGATCGCGGACAAAGCGGGAAATATCCAATCGTTCGGCCGGAATGCGGGTGATCTCTGCCTCTAAGCGTGAGGCATTGGAAATATCCGTAATCAACCGATCGAGGCGTTTAACGTCCTGTGCGATGACTTTACGGAGTTTTTCCCGCGCAACTGGATCATCCTGGATCAGTTCAGCGGTTTCGACGGCCGACCGGATCGAGGTCAGCGGATTTTTCAGCTCATGCGCAACATCAGCGGCAAATTGCTCATTCGCGGTGATTCGCTCAAACAAAGCGTCCGTCATCGCTTCGACCGATTGGGCTAAGTGGCCAATCTCATCATGGCGGCGGGATATGCGCGGCAAATCGAGTTTGTTACTCGACCCGGTTCGGATTTTGTCAGCCTCGCTGGCCAAGCGGCGCAAGGGGTTGGCAATCCCGATGGTGAGCAAAGCGGAGGTGACGAGAGCGACCAGAATAGCGACGGCGATGAAGGGGATCAATGCCGCTCGCTCGGCCCGAATAATCGCGTCGATATCATTAGATTCAAGGGTTAAAACACCCACCACGGCGCTGACATGCTGAATCGGCAGCGAGACGGAAATGATGCGCTGACCGCGATCGTTAAAGCGTTGACTTGCCGCTTCGCCGCCCCCCAACGCTTCGACGAATTCCTCTTCAAAGGTCAACGTCCGCACCGCATCTTCGCCATCGGAGGGCCGGAAGGAGCCCAGCACCGAAACCGCCCATTCCGACAGATTGGTGCTCCAAACGGCAAACCGGTCAGGGTCCTGCAAAGGCGGTAAGTTTTCGACCACCACGCGATCTGAGAGATAATAGCTATCCCCGACCAAAAGGCCCTCTACGTCATATATCTTTCCACGCATCGTTTGCGGCAGGGAGAGGGAGGCGAGGGCGCTTTTGGCTTTGTCGACCACCAAGGAGGGTTGCGGCTTACCGGTCGCGCCGTCCTCGCCGATCAAATTGGCAAGCAATTGCGCTTGGCCGATCAGGTCTTGCTTTTTAGAGACGACGAAACTCGCTCGCATCTCGTTCAGCACCATCGCGCCGACGATTAAAACAATAAGTCCGGCGAGATTGGACGCGAAAATCAGGCGCGCAATGCGAGAGCCGAGTAAGCGCCCCCCCCACCATCGCATGTCTCGTCTGTTCGGTGCCGAAGCCATGGGATCTGTCTTACAGCACTGATCCTGAACTTTAAGTGTCCGCGGCGACTTTCATCGACACAATCGAGTCCGGCGATCGCGGCGGTTCCCCTTTGGCGAGTTGGTCGATCGTCTCCATACCATCGGTCACTTGGCCCCAAACTGTGTATTGGTTGTCGAGGAAGCGGGCATCTTCAAAGCAGATAAAGAATTGTGAATTGGCGCTATGCGGCTGATTCGTCCGCGCCATAGAACAGGTTCCGCGAACATGTGGCTCTGGATTGAACTCCGCCTGCAGGTCCGGTTTGTCAGAGCCGCCCATGCCTGAGCCATTTGGGCAACCGGTTTGCGCCATGAAACCATCGATCACGCGGTGAAAGACGATGCCATCATAAAACCCTTCGCGGGCCAGTTCGCGGATCCGATCACAGTGCCCAGGCGCTAAGTCGGGGCGCAGCGCAATTGTGACGGTGCCCTTTGAAGTTTCCATTATCAGTGTGTTCTCAGCGTCTGCCATAGCCGCATGCTCCTGTCTAAGTTTTCCCACCGCATACGCACTTCTCCGCGGGTGCGAAAGGGCACAATTGCGGTCGGGAGCACAGCTTACTCTGTCGCTGCCGGTGCGGTACTGAGCAATAAGACTTCGATGTCCGGCGCGATCAGTTCGCGCGATAGGGCTTGATTGAGGCGCGCTTGCAAGGTTTCGATGGTTTCGCCGCGCGCCATGACGGGCCCAGAAAAGGGGATGCGCACGAACCCGTCGGGCCCAACCGGTATCGTGCGACCGAGCTCCGGCGCGCCATGAACGAGAATTTCCAACATGTCCCCTGATGATAGGGTGTAAGGACCATCGGTCGCGAGTGTTTCTGCCGGCAAGTTCGGAGCGGTGGGCGCCAAGATCGGTTCCGGCGCGACCGGCTCTGGCGCATCGCGCGAGACCTGCTCCGACAGCGTGCGCGCCTGACAGGCGACCGAAACCATTACCAATATCAAAATTGCTGATCTGCAGAGCGTGTTGGGCACTTTCAATCCGATCCTCCCGCGCTCAGACGGTCGGTTTTAATGTTTAATGAAGTATCAAACGAATAAGAAGAGTTTGAGGGAAAGAGCGCTCGGAGCCTTCATTGATGACCGATTCTGCTGATCGCAGGCGCCCATTCGGGGCCGAGGCCGGTGACGGCTTTGCGCGCGTGCGACCGCAGCTCAGTTTCAGCGATTTAGCGGTCCAGTTCTGGCGCGCAAAATGGCTCATGCTGGCGACGGCGCTGCCAGTCGTTTTGCTCGGCCTTTTATGGGCGGCGCAAATGCCGACGCATTATCAGTCGCGCTCCGCCTTTTACGTCACCGAGAGTGCG
>JBCCXW010000183.1:0-6232 GCA_039191105.1 Pseudomonadota bacterium | reverse complement strand
TGAGATTTATGGCGCCACGTACGGAACGCCAGAAAAGCCCGAAACGCTAATTCCAGCCATGCTGGAGAACTTTCTCGGCTGTGATGCCGGGTTCAAACGTGCGCGCCGCGCACTCCATGCCAATAAGGGAGACTAGACCAATGGCACAGATCGGAACCTTCACCCAAAAAGATGGAAAATATACCGGAACGATCCGGACAATGACGATCAACGTCAAATCGCAGATTGTTCCAAACGTGAAGCAAGCGCATGTCGATGCGCCGGACTTTCGTGTATATGCAGGCGGCGCGGAACTCGGCGCAGCCTGGCGACAGGAAAGCAAGGACGGTGAAAAAGCCTACCTCTCAGTCAAACTGGACGATCCGAGCTTTGCATCTCCAATTCGAGCCGCGTTCTTTGAAGATCAAGAAAACGGCACCGGTGTCATGGTTTGGAACCGTAAAGCCTAAATCGCTTTAACTACGCTTCACAATGTCTGTCCCCAAAAAAGATCTGATCAAAGCTCGCCGGGTCGCTGCACAAGTGGTCCGGCAGTTGGGGGATAGATATTGGCCTATTTTTGAGATGCTGGATCAAGAAATAGAAAAAATAGATCAGCGTGATGCGAGGATCAAATCATGTTTGCACGATCCGCCGCGCGATCAGCAACACCAATAGGGGCGCAGTATTCAGCGTTCTCCGAGCGAGACGGATCGGCTTCTAAAAAATCACTCGGAGGCATCGAACAACTCAAATATTTCCGCCTTGAAAGGATGCACAATCTTTTTCATTTCGTCGCGACGATAGGAAAGTGATCCACCGTCTCCATAAGACGGACGAGAATTCGCGTGCCCCATCAGCAAACAACGCAGACCGTAGTCGATGTTTGCTTCCTGCATTCTCTTTTCAAAGGAATGTCGGAAGGAATAAATCACATGATCTGGCGAAGGGAAAAACGAGCGTGCTCTAAATGCCTTCATCATATTCGCGGAGAAAAGTTCGTTTCTGTCGTGATAGTGCGGAAATCCATTGGGCGCGCGTTTAGCCGCTTCCAGCGCTACACCGACAAGCGGAATATCTCTTATTGAAGACTCCGTCTTGATCTGCCGTTTTGTCGAAGGTTTGATCGAAATGTATGGGACCTCGTCTTCAAGGTGGATATCTTCCGGACGCAGGTTGATCAGCTCGCTAGGGCGACAGCCCGTTTCAATGAGCATGTATGTGATCAGCTGCAACTCTGGACGTAATCCCAGCAATCCACCTGGTTTGAGAATTTTGGTTCTCACCCAGTCGTCTTCAAACGCAGGCACTTCTACGCGCGACCTGGCCTTGAAGAACAGATTCCTGAACGGATTGGGTCGCTCTTCTTCGCCAATATGTGTGAAGTAAGATCGATAAAGAACCCTAATGTTCCCAATATGCCGGTTGATCGTATTTGGACTGACGGCTTTCTCGCCCTCCGCTGGAGAGAGCATCCGGTCCCTCCACCAACGTTGGTACTTGAGAGCATGCTCACGGGTAATATCAACGAGCGGTAGATCGCCCACGACATCTATAAAGTAGCTAGCTGACAGCCGCTTCACTTTCTTCCATTGATAAGCTTGTCGTTTCGACTTCCCGAGTTGGTCGTCCACTGCGATCTCATTGAAATAAACCTCGAGCGCTTCGCTCACTGTGGTCTTCGGACTGTCAACTCCGCCCAATATAGCCTCTGCTTGTCGTCGTTGGACTTCACCTTCTTCGCTTTGCTTGAGCGCCATCAGCCGCGCGACCACATCATCAATGTTATCAGGATTGGCGAGTTCCGAGACAGGCTTGTAGACGAAACCTAATGCGAGCGCTCGGGCCTTTGCCGCCGCGTATCGCTTCGCCATCGCTGCTTTTTGCACTGAGTTACCCGGAGCCTCGACCGCGACGATGCGCATCGAAGCCCAGTACTCATTGTCTGCTTCCTCGAAACTGTCCCGCCGCATTCTCGCAACATCGATAGATGACGTCTTGAGTGAGAACCGAATGGTCCCCCTCGAATCGAGAAGTTCATATCGCTTCGGAACTCTTCGATAGTAATGAAACGTCGTTCCACGCTTTTTCAAAAAGCGGTCAGGATTGCGTGCATCAGCCATCCTAGTTTGTAGCACATTTTGTGCGCAATTTGTAGCACAAAATGTGCACAAAAATTTTTTGAGCAGAAGACAGCCCTCACAATCCTTTGACTTAAGGGCAATTTTTCTTTGTCATTTCAGAAGACTTGGTGCGGCCGAGAGGACTCGAACCTCCACGGGTTGCCCCACAGCGACCTCAACGCTGCGCGTCTACCAGTTCCGCCACGGCCGCACGCCGGGTAGAGCGCGCCATATACGCGGCAGCGCGGAGATTGTGAAGGGAAAAGTCTTCGCTATATGCACAGTAATGACCGATGCACCCTATGTCGAATGGGCGGTGAGCCAGACGCCGGTTCCATATACACTGGCGCGCGCCGCCATGGAGGCCCGAGCGGTTGCGATCCGCGCAGAAGCCGCGTCGGAAATCGTCTGGTTGCTCGAGCATCCCCCGCTCTATACCGCCGGTACGAGCGCCAAACGGGAGGACTTGCGCTCACCGGATCGCTTCCCCGTCTATCGGGCCGGTCGTGGCGGCGAATATACGTATCACGGGCCGGGCCAACGGATTGCCTATGTTTTGCTCGATTTGACGCGGCGCGGACGGGATGTCCGCGCTTTCGTAGGTGGGCTCGAGTCTTGGATTATCACGGCGCTTAGCGTGTTCAATGTCGATGCCGAGGTGCGCCCCGGTCGGGTCGGCGTTTGGGTCGATCGCACGCAGCCTGGCGGCGCTTTGCGCGAAGACAAAATCGCCGCAATCGGTATCCGCATCAAACGCTGGGTGAGCTTTCACGGGATTAGCCTGAACGTAGACCCCGATTTGGAGCACTTTTCTGGTATTACGCCGTGCGGGATCGAGGATCCGAGATATGGCGTAACCAGTTTGGTGGACTTGGGACGGCCCATCGCGATGGCGGATGCGGATGCGGCTTTAAAGCAGGCCTTCGAAACGGTGTTTTCCGTTCAAACCGTGCCCGGCCAACCGCTGGCTTGAGAAATGATCTTTGGCAAGACGCGGCCACATCGACCCGGCGCCGTTGCACGGCGCAGTTCAGATCCGCGCCTCGGTTCGCTTATCCAGATTGGAGGTCCGGGCCACCCAAAGCAAACTCCAAATCATCACCAACCCGCTCAGTCCGATGATGGCGAAATAGAACGCTGTGACATTCGGGCGTACGATATAGGACTCCTTGCTGGGTAAAGGCTCATCCGGGCGCGGCGAGGTTTCGGCGTTTGGCCGATTGCGCAATCCTGATGCAATGGCGCCATCGACACGGTCTTGCTCAAGATTTGCCTGACGCCATTTATCAGGATCCGCCAAGTATTCGCCGCGGGCCTCATAAAGGGCGTCATACTCCGCCGCTTTTTGCGCGACCCCGGACAGAAACAGCATGGATCCAATCACAAGCGGAAGAATGACAATTAAGGCAAATGCAGTGGACTTCCCGGCATGGCTCAAGCGGCGGACATGAATAATGAATGATAAGACCGTCGTCAGCGCCGCGATGCCAGCAATCCAATACGGATAATAAAGCGCGATCTTCTCGGTCTTTGCACCTGCAATGCCCAATAGCAGTAAGATGGCCCCCAGGCCCGCGGATGAGATCACGCCGGCGAAAAACAAAACCGTCCACGCGCGCGTAAAATGCAGAGGCGGCGACTTGCCGGTCGGATTCAGAAAGGTCGCGAGCCAATTCATTTGGGCCGACGCCTGCGCGTGTTCGACGGGCCAGGACCGGTCCAGGTCAAGTTTCGCCTGGGAAACAGTAAGATCGGGCATGGCAGCTCTATCCTCCTAAACAGCTGACGTCTTCGCAGCTAATACACGGTCGGAGAATTTTATCAATAAACAATAATAATTTATTGAAATTCAGAAATTATTGGAACGTGTCACCGGTGTCCGCATAGACGGCCGGACCATGCTTATTTTCTCGCGGATCAGATTTCAGCAAGCCCACAACCAATGCCGCCGCGGCGTTTGCGCCGATCGTCGATAGAATGTTCAATGGCAAGAGCTTGTCCGCCAAAATTTCTGTGCCTTGAACAAATCCCGCAAAATCGCCGGCCGCGAGCCGCTCGCTCATTTCCTCTTGGATCTCGAGCATTTCCGGGGTCATAAAAAAGCCGCCAAAGATCAATCCGAAGACAAAACTGGCAATCATCGAACCAATCCAGACGCCAATCACCCACCAGGCGGTCAGTCCTGCATCATGAAGGCGTTTTCCGAAAACGCAGATATATGGGAAAACGAGCAGCAGATTGACAAACCCAACCATCCTGCTGACCATTGTGTTGGCGGCGATCACTAAGATGCTCGCAACCGTCAAAATGACCATGCCTTGCCAAAAGCGGTTACGTCCAATCCGGCCTTTTGGGTTGAAAAGAAGATTGCCCATACAGAGTTCCTTGCGTTCCCCCTTAGGCTAATTGAATTCACCTTCGGTGCAATGTTTCAGTGGATCGATTACTCAAACTCAAGCATGATTTCATCGGCGGCGACACTGTCGCCCGCCCCGACATTGATTGCTTTGACGACGCCATCGGCTTCGGCGCGGATGATGTTTTGCATCTTCATGGCTTCGACAATGCAAACCGCTTCCCCCTCTTGAACTGCCTGGCCGACCGCTACGTCGATCGATACGACCAGACCCGGCATCGGAGAAATGATCAGTTTTGACAGATCTGGCTTTTCCTTCTCCGGTAAGCGCTTGTGAATGTCCGCAATTTCGGGCGAGCAAACCATTGCATCAAAGGTCACGCCGCGATGTCGGACGACAAAACCGCTCGTCGTTTTCGCGATTTTGACTGCAACGGACTGCCCATCCAGCACGCCTTCTACAAGCGGTTTTCCAGGCGTCCACTCGGTCACGAAGGAATGTGCTGTACTGCCAACCCGCACGGTTGCCTCGCCTTTGCTCAATTCCACTTCAATCGGAATATAGGTATCGCCGAGAATGACGATCCAGTCCCGCCTTAAGGGGGCAATCGGCGACATTCGCCCCGACATTTCAGCCGCCCGGCGCGTTTCCACGGCATGCATATAAGCGGTCACAACCGTTAGCAATGTGGTTTGTGCCTCCGTCGGTGCCATCCCTTGAAAGCCATCCGGGAACTGATCTTTGATATAGGCCGTCGTAATATCGCCCGAGCGAAAGCGCGCTTCATCCATAACCGCGGCACAGAACGGCATATTGTCCTGGATGCCGTCGATATAGAAGCGGTCCAAGGCCTGCGCCTGGACATCCAAGGCGTGATTGCGATCTTTGCCATGGGTCACCAATTTGGCGATCATCGGATCGTAGTACATCGAGATTTCATCGCCTTCGCGAACACCGCTATCCATACGCACGGTCCCGCCGGCCAAAGCCCCCTCTGATGGCGGGATGAAGCGCTTAAGCCGTCCAATGGAGGGTAAAAAGTTGCGATATGGATCTTCCGCATAGACCCGGCTCTCAATCGCCCAACCGTTGATCTTCAGTTTGGCCTGGTCGAGATTGAGCCGCTCGCCATATGCCGAGCGTAGCATCTGCTCCACCAAATCCACGCCGGTGATCATTTCTGTGACGGGGTGTTCGACCTGAAGACGCGTATTCATTTCGAGGAAATAGAAGCTTTTATCGGCGCCCGAAGCGACGAACTCGACCGTCCCGGCACTGTCATAATCTACCGCTTTCGCAAGCGCGACGGCTTGTTCTCCCATCTGTTTCCGAGTCGCCGCATCGAGCAAGGGCGATGGCGCTTCTTCGAGCACTTTTTGATTGCGGCGCTGAATCGAACACTCGCGCTCGAACAGATACACACAATTGCCGTGCTTATCGCCCATGACCTGGATCTCAACATGTCGCGGCTCGAGAATGAACTTTTCAATGAAGATGCGATCGTCACCGAACGATGCGGTGGCCTCGGCTTTTACCGCCGGATAGCCCTCTTCAACATCCTTATCGGTGTGCGCGATGCGGATGCCTTTGCCGCCGCCGCCTGCGGAGGCCTTGATCATCACGGGATAGCCTATTTCACGACTGATCTTGACCGCCTCTTGGGTGTCTTCGATCAGCCCCATATGCCCTGGTACGGTAGAAACGCCGGCGTCAGCAGCGAGCTTTTTTGAGCTGATTTTGTCGCCCATCGCCTCAATGGCGTGTGGGTTTGGG
>JBCCXW010000182.1:0-6255 GCA_039191105.1 Pseudomonadota bacterium | reverse complement strand
ATGGCGTTTTCGCTGACAGGGGCGCCAAGCGCGCCGATCCTTGGCTTGACCGCAGAGGCCGCGCCAATAACGCTCGCTGGACAGCTGCTAGAAGCGCCTCGAGCAAAGGCGCAGCTGCAATTTGCCGACACAGTTGCGTATGCGGGGGAAGTGTCTGCGATCTTTCAGGACGCCCCGCTAAAGCTCGTCGCCGAGGGCGGGGTTGAGGGTCAGGCGGTCGATGTCGCCGCGATCACGGCTGAGTGGGCGGATTTCACCGCGCGCGGTGACGGTGAGGTGAACCTTGCTGATATTGCCCAATCGCGCGCGTCGATCGCGGTTTCGGGGGAAGCCTTCGGGCTGGCGAAGGTCGACGGAGCGCTGGTCTATCGCGAGCAGTCTCTAGAAAGCGAGATTGGTTTCGATGATTTGGTGATCGGACCGATCTATGCTGGCCAAGGCACGCTTCGTCTTGCCGGCGCATGGCCCACGTTTTCTGGCGATTTAGACGTTACAGCCCAAACCGAATGGCGCGGATCGGCGCACCCGATCTCTGCTCAAAACGCTTTGCGCTTGAATGCCGAAGTCCAAACCTTACAGATTGAGGGCACATCGCGTGTTTCGGACAAACCCATAACCATCACATCTCCCATCGAAATTGGTCTGCAATCTGGGCTCAATGCGAAAGGCGAAGTGGCAGCCTTCGGCGGCGATATCGGGTTTGAGCTGGATGCCAGCGGTCAGACAATGTCGCGCTTGCGCTTAGACAATATTGCCATTGCTGAGATTGGTCCGCTCGTTCAGCGTCCGGCGCTCACCGGGCGCCTCAATGGCGAAGCGGAGCTGCAATTGGCGGAACTCGGCATTGTCGGAGCGGCCTCGGCCCGGCTGACCCGATTTGGGCGCGCGGTCACAAATGCGCCAACCGCGGATATGGAGTTGGAGGCCACCGTCACTGACAATCAATTGAACGCTGCGCTGAGTTTGAGCGATGAGGATGACAGTTTGAAACTGGTTGCCGATCTGCGAACGCGGCTCGCGCATCGCGGCACGCTGTTCAGCATTCGACCTGCGCCCGAAGCGCCAATGCCGATCCGCGTCAGCGGCGAAGGCCCAATCATGCCGATTTGGTCGCTGGCTGCCCCGCCGGATTTGCGTCTCGTGGGGGACCTCCAGCTCGATGTGTCAAATGGCACCGGTGAGGATTTTCGCTTCTCCGGTCCTGTCACGTTTAAGGATGGTGTGTTCGAAGACGGATTTACCGGCCTGCACCTGCAAGAGATCGACGTGCTCGCCGAGCTTGATACGGATGGAATCCGAGTTGAAAGCGCAAGCGCCGTTGGTGCGCGCGGCGGCCGCGTTTCGGCCTCAGGCCGGTACCGTTTCGATGGGCAGGGCGCTGTTGCGCTCGATCTCGATCGTCTTCAGGCGTTCAATCGGTCAGACATTGCGGCGACGGTGTCAGGGCAGGGCCGTCTGACGCGGCGCGACCGTCGCACACAGGTCGAAGGCGATCTGACAATCGATGAGGCACGACTGGACCTCTCAAAACTGCCAAGCGCTGGATATACGACTGTGGATGTCCGTTTTCTCACCCCTGAAGGCGTGCAAGAGATCGAGGCACCGGTGCGCGAAGCGGTCTTACTTGCTGTGAACGTCAAGGCCGACCGTCGGATCTTTATCTCCGGATTAGGGGTCGATTCCGAATGGGGGCTGGACGCGCGGGTTACCGGACCGATGGGACAACCGAACATTCGCGGCAGCGCGACATTGATTCGCGGTGAAGCCGATTTGCTCAGCCGCCGGTTCCGTTTGTCCACCGGTCGGGTCCGATTTGTTGGCGCACCCGAGGAAAGTGAGGTGTTTCTTCAAGCCAATCGCAGCAGCGGCGGCTTCACCTCAACCATCACGATTGAAGGGGATGTGCTCGATCCCGAGATTCGCTTGTCAGCCGACCCTAGCGTGCCGGAGGATGAAATTCTCTCACGCGTTCTGTTTGGTCGCTCACCGAGCGAATTGAGTCCGCTTCAAGCGGCTCAATTGGCAGGCGCTGCTGCACAACTGGCCGGCGGGGACGCGATCAATCTCACCGGGCAACTCGAAGCGGCGACCGGGCTCGACCGCCTCGATATCGGCCTGGATGACCAGGGCGATGCGACGCTCGCCACGGGCAAGTATTTGGCCGACGATATTTATTTGGAAGTCCAGTCCGGCACTTCTGGCGCACCTGGGCTGGCTCTGGAATGGACGCCGCTCAGCAATGTGGAAATCGAAGCCGAAGTTGACCCAGAACTTGGCCCCAAAGTGGCGATCCAGTGGAAGCGTGACTTCGATCGTTTACCCGGTGAGCCTGCGCCGTCTACGGACGGGTCAGATTAAGCCTTTAGCTCAGGGCAGCTCGATCAAATGTGCGATCATTTGCGTGCCCTCAAACACTGCGGTGTCTTCAACATTGATGCCATCCTCGACGAAGACGAAATCGAAGACTTGATCCTCGTTGGCGTCGGTATGAAGCATCACCAGAAACTCGGCGCCGGGGTCTGCGGGATGGTCAATTTGGATCACCACATCCTGTTGAGTCCCACGCGGCACATAGCTGAAGCCGGAAATCATGTCGCCGTTCGGACGGCCATCAATGACCGGATGCAGCACAATCCAGCCATTGCGAGCGATGGTCACTTCCGGGATCGAGATGGCGGTTGAATTGGCCCGCAGCGTGGTGACGCGGTCATCATCAACGCGGACTTGAGCGAACGTGGTTGGCACCTCCGTGCGTGTCAGGCCATCAATCATGATTGCATTGGCCTTGCCATTTCCCATTGTGATCTGAGGTTGCGCGAACCCGAAGCATGGCAGAACTAAAGCACTGCTGGTGGCAATGGCGAGGCGTTTTCGCGTGGTCTGAATCATGTAAGCTCCTCCCTTTCCGCAAAGCTTAGCCTGCATGAGACGTGAAGTTGAGTCGCTTCTTTTCGATCCTGGCGGTCAGCCATCAAGCCACGGCGCGAGCAAGGCCTTTTTCTCGCGATAGGCGGTTGCTGCCTGGTCCGGGTCGCGCGCCAGCAGCTGGACGAAGTTTCCAGGCCTGATCTGACCCAATAGATGTCGGTCACATCGGGCAATGCTGGCAATGCGCGGATATCCGCCAGTGGTTTGAGCATCGGCGAGCAATACGATTGGGGTGCCGGATGGCGGGCACTGGATCAGCCCCGGGAAGACCGGCGCGCTCAACATCTTGCCATCACTTGCCAGCTCCAAAGTATGACCGGTCAGCGCCAGCCCCATACGCGTCGCTTGACGTCCGGCAACGAAACTCTCGGCAAAAATGCAGGCTTGAGAGGTGCGGCTTAAGAGCGATGTCTCAGCCGATTTGCAGGCCCGCAAAGCAAACGACGCGGTGAAGACCGGCCGGATGGCATCTGGGGTGGTCAGGGTCTCAGAATATGTGCTCAGGCCGTTTGCAGCCAGCCGGTCTTGCGCCTGCAATACGCGTCCGCTGAGGCCGCCAAATGCCGCTGGCAGATAAGTGGATGCCGCGCCGAACATCTCATCGGCTTGGAAGCCCGATCGGATCGCGAGATAGGTGCGCGCGCCGATCTGCGGCGGGGCGATGTCAATTTCGTCACCCGGCTTGAGATGTAGTGTCCTATGCGGCGCGATATTGCGCCCGGCAACGGTGGCGCCGCCGAATGCGCCGGTGATTGCAATTGCGCACGCGCGTTCGACCGCAGCCACGAAACCGCCATAGGTGATTTCGAGGCCTGTGGCAGTCGGGGCATTTCCGACCAAACGATTGGCGAGAGCCAGCGATAGCGTATCGGCAGGGCCGCACGCGGGCACGCCGAAGTGGCGAACGCCGCGCCGCGGTGCGCCTTGCAATGTGGTTTGCAGGCCAGGTTTGATGACGCGCAGCAATTAAACCGACCGAAAGCGAAGGTGTTGGCCTGGATGCAGTAGAAATGGCGGGTCGCGATCGGCCTCGAACAAGGCGGCCGCGGTGCGTCCGATCAACGGCCAGCCGCCTGGCCCGGCAAGCGCGTAAACCCCGGTAAACCGACCACTGATCCCAACTGATCCGGCAGGCACGCGCGGGCGCGGATCGCTGAGGCGCGACAAGCTCCAAGCGTCAGATAAACCGGAAATATAAGCAAAGCCAGGGGTGAAACCGAGCATCTCCACGGTATGGGTTTGCGCGGTATGCTGAGCGATAAAAGCGGTTTGCGAGAGGCCCAACGTCGCACAGACCGCTTCGAGATCCGGCCCATCCGCGCCGCCATAAGCGATGTCCAATTCCACAGTGTCGCTTGGCTCAGAGGCTGGCCAATCGGTGGGTCTCAGGGTGTCGAGCCAGGCTTGCACATCGTCCGCGCGATCCGGTTCGAAGGTGACCGCAACGCGGTTCAGCCCCGGCACTGCGTCTTCAATCAGTCGCGAGGCCCGCAGCACACGCGCTAAATTCTGCGCCTCGAGCGGCGAGCCGACGGGGCATTCGAAGACATCATCCGCGAGCCGTTTAAATTTCAGTTCGGAGCGCATACACGGATGCCTTCGCGCTCAAACGCACGACGAATGCTCTGCGCGGCGCGAAACGCACCTGGGGTGTCGCCATGCACGCAAATTGTCTGCGCGGGCAACGGAATCTGCGCCCCCGCAAAGGCAGTCACGGTCTTGCGCGTGGCGATTTCGAGGGCTTGCTCAACTTGCTTTTCCGCGGCGTGAATAATCGCTCCATCAAGCGTACGCGATCGCAATTGGCCGTCCGGCTCATAGGCGCGATCTGCAAATCCTTCGGCGATAAAATCCAGCCCCAAGCGCTCGGCCATGGTTTGCAATTGCGAGTTTGGCGGACCGACCAGAGCTGCGTGCGGCGCGCTTGTTTCTGTGACTTCCGCAACCGTTAGCGCCAATTCTGGGTCTGTGGCGGCCATATTGTAGAGCGCCCCGTGCGGTTTTACATGCGACAGCAGCAGGCCGAGCGCTTCAGCCATGCCCTTCAGTTCAGAGACTTGGTCTTGCAGACATCGCGCCAGCGCAGCGCCTGATAGCGTCGACGGGCTGCGGCCGAAATTCGCTCGATCTGGAAAAGAGGGATGGGCGCCAGCGGCGACCTGATGTTCGCGCGCCAAGCGCAAGGCGGTTTCCATGCTGGCCCGATCGCCGGCATGACCGCCGCAGGCAACATTGCAGCTGGTGATAACGGACATCAGCTCTGCATCATGAGCCCCGCCTTCGCCGAGGTCAGCATTTAGATCTATGGCAATCGTCATCGCGTGAGGTCCGATACAGCGTCCACCGAGCATAGACCAAAATGTGCGAGGAAGAAAATGGTGCCGGCGAGGCCCAGTTCCGTTCGCTGGCATGTGCTTTACGTAGCGTCTCCCGTTGTCAAATCATGATCTAATGGCATTTTCATACAGCCATTTGTTGAGCGACTCACACCATGCGACTGATTAGTGACGATATTTTTGTTGATAACGGCATCGAAGACCCGGCGTTTCCGTTGATCTATCCGCAACTTGAGACGGATTTCGAGCTCTGGAATCCGAACTCCTGGACGCGCGGTCACCCATACCATCTGTACCAGCAGATGCGGGAGCAGGCGCCGGTTATGTGGTCACGGATGAAACGCGGCGGCGCCGGATTTTGGTCGGTCTCTCGCTACGAAGATATCAAAGCCGTCGAGCTCGCGCCGAACATCTACTCTTCGCAACGCGGCGGGATCAATCTTGCGGTGCCACCGCGGAAAAGCTGGCGCCCTGAAATCCTTGTCCGGGCGGCGATGGACAATCTCATTTCTATGGATGAGCCGCAGCACATGCAAATGCGGATCCAACAGAAAGACTTTTTCATCCCCGCCTATGTCAAAGTCCTTCGCGAGAAAGTGAGTGCGAAAGTCGAGGATTTGCTCGACGATCTCGAAGCCAATGGGCCTGAGGTTGATTTTGTGAAGATTTTTTCGGATCAGCTGCCGCTCTTTACCTTATGCGAAATGCTAGGAGTCGACGAAGAAGACCGCCAGAAAATCGTCCATTGGATGCACTATCTAGAAATGGCGAGCCAATTCTTAGCCAATCCGTTCCGAACCTTTTTGGGTGAACCCCTGTTTCCATTGCGCTTTCCGAAAATGGTCGATGAAATGTTCGACTATGGCGCACGCGTTATGGCGGATCGACGGGCGAACCCGCGTGAAGACTTGCTCACCGTGATTGCGCACTCAAAGCTTGAGGGTGAATTCTTGCCGCAAGAATATCTTGATGGCTCTTGGTTGCTGATCAT
>JBCCXW010000181.1:0-6332 GCA_039191105.1 Pseudomonadota bacterium | reverse complement strand
GGCGTGCGCGAAATTCTAGGCTATCGCTGATCACGTTGAGCGAAGCCGCGCCAGAGCGCGGTCGTGGCCGATGAACACCAACATATCGCCAACACTCGGGCCCCGCTCCATTCCGGTCAGCGCCTTGCGCAGCGGCATGAACAGGCCTTTGCCCTTGCGCCCTGTTTCGGTTTTGAGCGCGGAGGTCCAAACGCCCCAGGTGTCCGCCGTGACGTCGCCTTCCGGAAAAAGCTGCGCCGCGGTGGCGATAAATGCTTCATCGTCGGCCGCAATCAAAGGTACGATGTCACCAAAAGCGACAGGCACAAATTTGGCCGCATCTTCGACCGTTTCGCAATTCTCGCGAACCAGCAGCCAAAAGGCCTCATTTGCCGCTTTCGGGTCGATTGCGGCGAGCCGTTCATTCGCCGCGTTGAAGGGTAAGGCATGCGTGAGGGCAGCATTCAGTGATCGCAGGTCTGCCTCATCAAACCGCGCCGGTGCGCGACCAATTTTGGCGAAATCGAACTCCTCCGCCAGTGCCGACAAGGAACTGCCGATTTCGACATTGTCGCTGGTGCCGAGTTTGGCCAGCAGGGAACATATCGCCATTGGCTCAATGCCTTGCGCGCGCAGTGCGCCCATTCCCAGCGAGCCCAATCGCTTCGATAGACTTGCGCCATCTGCGCCGACCAAAAGCGGTGTGTGGGCCATTTGAGGGGCCGTCCCCCCCAGCGCTTTGAAAATCTCAATCTGTGCCCCGGAATTCGTGACATGATCTTCACCGCGGACGACATGAGTGATGTTGGCATGGATATCATCGACGCAGCTTGGCAGCGTATAAAGGTACGAGCCGTCAGCCCGAATCAGGACCGGATCTGAGAGGCTGCTGGTCTCGATTGCCTGTTCGCCGCGGACCAAGTCTTGCCAAATCACGCGCGCCCCGCTGAGTTTGAACCGCCAATGTGGCTTACGCCCTTCTGCTTCGAACGCCGCTTTCTCGGCATCGCTTAGCGTTAAGCCCGCGCGATTGTAGATCGGCGGTTTGCCCCGCGCGCGCTGCAGCTTGCGCTGACGGTCGAGTTCCTCAGCGGTTTCATAGCAGGCATATAGCAGACCGAGTTCGCGCAATTTATCCGCGGCAGAGTCGTAATCAGCGAACCGCTCGGATTGCTTAAACGTATCGCCCCAGTTGAGGCCGAGCCATGTCAGATCGTCTCGAATCGCTTGTTCAAAAGCCGACGTCGAGCGCTCCGTGTCGGTGTCATCGATCCGCAGAATGAACGTACCCCCGAAGCGCGTTGCAAACAGCCAATTGATCAATGCGGTACGGACATTGCCGACATGCAAATTGCCGGTCGGGGACGGCGCAAAACGGACAATGGGTTTAGTCATGGCCTTACCTTCTCGAACTCGAAGCGCTCCTTCCACACGAAAACGCCTCAAAAGCCAAGCCATTGCCGCCACATTTGACAGTCAGGATGAAACTCGCACTGCTAAGGGAGACAAAATGGAGGCGTATATGATCCGTGGGGCGATCGGAACACTCATTGTCGGGCTTTGGCTAAATGCCTGCGCGCCGGCCGCAGAACTTGACGATGTCGCAGCAGCGGCCTCTGATCCTGGCGAGGCGGCAGCGGCGGCGATTGAACCGGATTCGATCACGCCGAGCCGGGTCGGCACGTTTCCAATCCGAGGTTATCCGGACGGCTGGGAGCTTCAGACGTTTTGGTCCGGCGAGTATCCCAATGCCTTTGCAGTCGCGGAAAACGGCGCGACGGTGCAAGCATATGATATGGTAACATTTGACGAACCGCCCGCGATCGCCTGCCCGCTGCCCGCCCATGCCACCTATAGTCCTTGGAATTCTGCACGAAACGCAACCGATGCACTCCAATTTGTGGCCATGGTGTTTCCGACGATGATCACGGTGCAAGAGACCGTGCGTTTAGATGTGCTTGTTGACGACCAGGCGGAAACCCTTGAGCTCGCCGCCGGTGACCAGCTGATCTATAAACACTATCTTGCGGAAGGGTTTTTCATCGCTGAGCGGGACGAGATCTATTACGAGCTCAATGAAGCCGACTTACCGGCCAGTACGCTGTTCGAACAAGGGCCAGACGATCATGAATGGCTGCGCGTCACATGCGCCGACGCCGCCGGAACGCGGGCTTGGATCCGCTTCAGCGACGCCTTAGAGGCGCCGGGCCTAGCCCGATATGAGCATACTGGATTTGGGATCGCAGCCGATTTGCCGTAATCGGCTGACGCTGCGCAAAACGTTTCCTTGAATCCAAGAATGGTCTATCTCGCATGCACCAATTGCGAGGAGCCCCCAATGAATGAAGCGGTAGACGCCCCGAAGGCCGGATGGCGAATGAAAGTTGCGATTTTCGCCCTCGCAGTCTCGATATTCACCGTCCTATGGTTCGCTGTGGCGGCGCTTGGGACAAAGTTTGGGTTCTGGCCTTGGCAGGTTGGTCTCGGCCAAATGACCATTGGCGTTGGACCCGGGATCGCCATGCTGGCGCTCGGCTTATCGATCATCGCGCAGGTCATAGCTTTGATCAAAGCGCCGCGCAAACAAGCCTTTATCCTCGCACTTGCAGCGACCTTGATTGCTGCCTTTTGCATGTTTCGTTTGACCGCGCTCGGCGCACAAGCGGGATCTTTGCCGCCGCTGCATGACATTCAGACCGACTGGACCAACCCAATCCAATATAGCCCGGCGCTCATGGCGGCGCGTGCGGCGCAGGGCGAAACCAACCCCGTGCTCGACGCGCCAACCGTCCCGGATTATGCGGAAGCGCGCTGGCCTGGCACAGCTGGCCGCTTGGTCTCACAACTGCAAGAAGAGGCCGAAACCAAGCCCGGCACTCGAGGCACGGTCTATCCGAAAATGGAAACCATCTATTTCAGCCAATCCCCCGCCGAAGTCGCTGCTGCTGCAGAGCGCATCATGGCCCGCCGGGGGTGGGATATCGTCACACCAGCACCGACCACGCCAAACGGAGATGCCGACGTGCAAGTCGAAGCGACGGCCACCTCGGGTTGGTTTGGCTTTAAAGACGATGTTGCGGTCCGCGTCCGCCCGGTTGAGGGCGCCACTGCGCTTGATATTCGCTCGACCAGCCGGGTTGGCTTATCGGACCTGGGGGCCAATTCAACGCGTGTGTACGGCTTGATGATCGAACTCGAAGACCGTGCCAACGGCCGGCGGGCGCCTTAGGCGTCAACTTTCGTCAAACGGAACCGACTTTCGATCACCGGGGTCGGATCATCTGTGGCCACTCGTCCTTCTTCGATCAATTTAAAAATATGCCCGAGTAGGCTCAAGCAAGCGGCGGGGAATAAACGCTCCTCCAAACCGACATACATGATCTTGACCATGTCCGGGATCGACGTCACGCCCGCCTTCAATTGGGCGATCACGCCGTCCTCGCGGTCTTGGCGGTGCTGGCGGTAGGCTTGGATGAATTCTTTGACAAAGGCCTTGCCTTCAACCGGTGCGCCGTGTGTTGGCCACAGCGTCTCAAACGCCAGCGCTTCGATTTTGTCCAGGCTCTTAAAATAGTCCGTCATATTGCCATCGGGCGGTGCGACGATGGTGGTCGACCACCCCATTATATGATCACCGCTCAAACACGCATTCTCTTCTTTCAAGCCGAAGCAAATATGATTGCTCGTGTGACCGGGTGTTTCGATGGTTTCGAGGGTCCACCCGGGGCCATGGAAAAGATCGCCATCACAGGTGCACTGATCTGGCGTGAAGGCGCGGTCATCTTCACTCCCGAGTTCGCCCTTGGCGGTCGGTTCGCCGCAGCCCTTGGCATAGACTTTACATCCGGCCCACTCGGCCAAGGGTTTGGCGAGCGGAGAATGATCGGAATGCCCATGTGTCACGAGCACATATTTGACGGTCTCGCCGTCGAGCGCGGCTTTCAACGCTTCAAAATGCTCGACATCATTTGGACCGGGATCAATCACCGCGACTTCGCCATGACCGACAATGTACACGCCGGTGCCGATATAGGTGAAGGGGTTCGGATTGTTGGCGATTAGGCGCCGGATGAGCGGGGAAACTTGTTCGACTTTGCCGTATTCAAATTCAATTTCACGCACAAAAGGAATGGCCATGGGAGGATTTCTGCCTTGAGTTTCTTATCTTTTAATGGACGCTTACAGTCCTGATTCCAGATGTTCGGCAAATCACTTACGCTTCGGTGCGAACGCCGCGACAAAGGCTTTTGCCATCCGGCGGGTCGCTTTCAGCTTGTCTCCAAGCTTTAGAGCAACGGGGGGGCCCATATCGGTTTTGTTCGCGTCGACAATGTAAATCCTGCCGGACTGATTGTCGCGTAGCACGTCTACCGCGCCCCATTCTAGACCGATCTCTTCAGCAAATCGTGAGATCACGCGGATTTCATCGCTCGTGTAGCAATTCTCAGGCGTGTCGAGCAAAACTTCGGCATTCTCGTTCAAGAAGCGACGGCCAATCAGGCGCCGCTTGCGAAACACGATTGCTGGCGCGCCGCCGCAGATACAGCACCGCAAGTCTTCTATCAGACCGCCTGGGATCTCATTATCGACCAATACCTGGTATGTTTTCCCGTCCAGCGGGTCGATCGGGCCCTCTAAGATCCGCCCATCATGGCAGGCATTTTTCTCTGACTTTTCGACCATTGTGCCCGAAAAGCGGCGCGGATCGACCGACAGGGTATAGCCTGCGATTCGCCCAAACGCGTCCGCGACGTTCGATTTTGAAATATCTTGGCAGCTAAAATTGACCAGTTTTGCGCCGGCCTTCACTTGTGGCGGCTGATGGTTCACGAGCGTCGTGTCGTCGAACTGGAAAACGATGTCTGCAATTGTCGGATCCGAAATCAGCTTGGCGCCGGAGGCATGCATCACCGGCCAAATAAAATACCATGGCCGCGGCTTATCTGGATAGAAGGCAATCGTCGGCCGCTTATGGCCGGTCAGTCGGCGCCACGTGCGCCAGGACTGTGCCAGCGTGTAAAAGGTGAACCACGTGAAAACATCATTCACCAATTCCCGTGTTGCCGGAACACGATGGCCGGTTTTCTTAACCAGCCAAGCCCCATTTTCATACTTAAAGTCTGCCAGCCAGTTTCGCGACATACTTTCTTTACTCCTCAGCCTTTTCAACGGCTTTGCGAGGGTGAATCGCATGCCTTGCTCTAGCTAGCAAGCTCTTTCCACCGCCTGAAGTGAATAAATGCTCACAATCAGATCACACCTGCGTTATAGCAGCGGTCGGAGCGAGGATAGATCATACCCAGCGCCGGCGGCAGCGGAGACCACTTCGTCGCCCATGCCTTGTCCGCCATGGGTCAGTGCCCAAGCTGTAATCGAGCGCGTCCCAGTGCGGCAATAGGCCAAAACGGGCGCGGGCGCCTCGGCCAAAGCCGCGCCAAATCGCTCCAGAATGTCCGGCGTAGGCGCTCCGGAAAAGGGGATCGCGACAAAGGCGAGGCCGAGCGCTTCGGCTTTGGTCCGGATCGCCCCCATGCGTGGCTGGTCGATACCGCCCTCTCCATCAGGGCGATTCGCAATGAGCGTTTTGTACCCCGCATCCGCGATCGCTTGCACATCTGTTTCGTCGATTTGCGGGGCGACGGCAAAACCATCCGTGACTTTGCGAATATCCGCCATACGACAGCTCCCATGCAGATGAGCGTTGACTTTGTTTCTCAGGCCGTGAACGTAAGAACAGTTGTCGGGGCTGCCAAGGCCCTGCGTGTTGAATCGCCTGCACACGTTTTGAGGAGCCTCGTTTCGGTGTCAGCCCTGCAGCGTATGGTGTCGCGTATTCCGTGGGGATACACAGGGCGTCGGCTCCTGATTGCGATCCCGACGCTTTTACTGATCATCACGGTCGCCTTTTTCATGATGCGAATGGCCCCTGGCGGTCCGTTTGATGGTGAGCGCAAACTCAACGCCGCTACGGAAGCCGCGCTGAATGCGAAATTCGGGCTCGATAAGCCCCTTTGGCAGCAATATCTGGACTACCTGTTTGGCGTCATTCAGCTTGACTTCGGGCCGAGCATGAAAACGCTGGGCAAAAGCGTGAACGACCTTATCGCTGAGGGCTTGCCGATCAGTCTCGCGATTGGGTTTTTATCCATCACCCTCGCAATCATCGTTGGCACCACGATGGGGATCTATGCCGGTTTACGGCAGAATACGGCCGGCGACTATTCGGTGATGGGGTTTGCGATGGCAGGCATCTCAATCCCGACTTTTGTCACCGGCCCACTCCTGATCCTCTTATTCGCACTCACCTTCGGGTGGTTTGCCGTTGGCGGATTGGGGGATCCGTGTATCGAAGT
>JBCCXW010000180.1:0-6342 GCA_039191105.1 Pseudomonadota bacterium | reverse complement strand
GGGAAAATTGTCCGTCGCCTCTTCCTCGACCACTATGAAAAATCCGTCTGGATCCTGCGAGACGATCGCCAGAGCCGCCGCCGTCATCTCGGCAACCGTCGGGGCGTCGACGCTATAAGCGGGGAGGTCCTTCGCCAAATTTATACCGATTGGATTATCGTTGAACGTATGATTATGGGCGAAGACGCCGAGCAGCTTGTGCGTCTGATCGAGGTCGAGCCCGAGCAATTCTTCGCGTGTGTAGACAATGGTATAACCGAGCGAGTGTGCCAGCGTGATGAGGTTGGCCCCGTCGGTCCGTTGCCCCAGGCCGTGACGCCCCTCAACGCCCTTGGGAAGGAGGTACTTTTCACCACCCCCAAGGATGACTTGCGCGCCCGCTTCAATGACTTGGCGCGCGATATGATCGACATCGCCGCGGTCCTCACTCTCGCTTAGAAACACAGCGGTTCCAGGTTCGCCAATATGACCGGTTTGAACCAGAGCCACGGCTTTACCGGCTGCGAGGGCGTCTTGCGCAATCGATTGCGGTACGCCCGACGCGGCCGTGATCGTTTCGGTTCCATTCAGACCAAAGCTATCCGCCTGAACTTTCACGCCGCGACTATGGACCGTTGCGCCGCCATGCGATGTGGCGGTCAGGCGATCCGCCATATGGCCGGTATAGACTCCAATCGCCGGAAGCTTGTCCCAGTTCAGCTCGCCATCCGGACCCACTGAATGAATGCGCGCCGCGTTCCAATGGTTCACACCTGCGCCATCAGGATGAAAGAAGATCACATTGCCGGTTTCTGACTCAGCTTTTGCGACGCCGACCAGCGTCGTGAACGTGACCATAAGGCCGAGGGCTTTCATCATCTTATGCATCGCGGGTCACTCCACTTATGTTTGATCGTTTTACGTTGGCGCGTTTATTCGAGGTCTAAGGCACCCGCCACCGTACCCCAATCGACCAGTTTGAAATTCTGGTCCACGCCGCTGCGTGGATTGCCATCGTCTTGCACGACGAGCAAACCGTTCGGATATCCAGGCAGTGGATTGGACACAACATCAAGACCATCTGTGTGAGAGACGGCATCAATGCGCTCGTCAGGGCTTTGCGAGACTGTAAAGATTCCGCGCGGCGCGTGCGGTGGTAATCGGTCATAGACCACGAACCGATCCGCCTCTTGAGCCGATGCAATGATGTATCCGCCATTCTTGGCATAGTAGACGCTCACGCCTTCGACATCAGCGACGAGGCCATTGCGCGCCGCAATGGAGTCGACGACATACGGTTCGGCGGCGGCATCACGATAGGCGTAAGCATAGAGCCCAAAGGCTTCCTCGCCGATAAAAATCAAGTCCTGGGTCTCATCGAACGCGCAGCCTTCAAGCTGTGAGGGTAGATTGAGTGTGCTGATGAGGGATGCAGATATGTCCGCATCCGTGCTTTGGTCGGCGCGCCAAAACTCGACCAGGCCGTCCTTATAAGTGATCGCGGCAATCAGTCCGTCAGAATCTTGACCCAGACAGACGCCATAGGGCTCAACGCTTTCGACAGGCGTATGTCCGATATGAAGGACGGGCGCAGAGATGTCGCGCGAGATGACAAACCATGTGAGCGCGCCGACTTCATCATTGCTCGCGACGGCATAGCGGCCGCGGATATCGACATTGTTGACCGCGCCAACGTCTAGGAATTGAATCTCCTCGCCCGTGAGACTGTAAACGTGAAGCCCCTCATCCTTATTCGTTCCGAGGATCAGAGACGGCTGATCTTGGCTGTCGCTGACCCAAATGGCCGGATCATCTGCGCGATCCCCGACCCCGATTATTGGCGCCGTCTCTATCATTGGTGACACAGATTGGACTTGGAAGGGTAGGATTTCCGGCGGGCTCGCGCATGCGGCAAGACCAAGCAAGACAGAAGAAAACAGAGTTAAGCGAGTCATGAAGCACGCTCCAAAAGCATGAGAAGAAAGTGTCGGGACGGTATCGCACCGTCCCGAACTCGAGAAACGACGGATGGCCAGCCTTTAGAACGTGTAACGCGCACCAAGGATCCAACTCGTGCCGAACTCATCATACTGCATCAGACGACGCTCATCGCCGAAATAATAGTATTCTGGTTCGTCCGTGAGGTTTTTGCCTTCAAGGTAAATCTGGAAATTGTCGTTGATATTGTATTTCGCAGACGCCTCAATCAGCGTGCGGCTATCAATGGTTCGGTCGAGCACTTCATCGCCTGGATCAGTATCGAAGAGCTCGTCCACGCTGTCGCCACGGAAATTCGCCGACACCCGCAGATCCCACGGTCCTCTATCGTATCCGAGCGCAACATTCCAAACCGTATCAGCTTGGTTGAGGAAACGTACAACTCGGCCGTTCGGCAATGTGCTTTCGGAATCTGTGAGCGTTAGGTTGGCTGACACCAGGAAGCCCTCAAGCGCTGGGTTAAGATCCTCAAGGCTTTGAACATAGTTGAACTCGGCCCCGATCAATTCGGTGCTTGGAACGTTGATAAATGTCGTGACTTCACCAATCTCGCCATTGGCGTCGCTACCATCCAACAAAGTCGTCGGCAGGAAGGACAGATCCACACTGCTTGGGACGTCATCGATGTCAAACTCGACGCCATAAATCGCGTTTTCAATGTCTTTATAGAACACGCCAAAAGACAAGACTGACAGTTCGGTTGGATAATACTCAATCGACAGGTCAAAATTGTCGGCTTCAAGCGGGTCGAGGTTTGGATTGCCAAGCTCCACTTCATCGCGGTCATCGTTGAGCACCGCAAATGGCGCCATTTCCCCAAAGCCCGGACGAACGAGTGACGCATAATAGGCCGCGCGCCCGATCAGTTTGTCATTGAACTCATGCTTCACATTCACGCTTGGCAGCACATTGGTATAGTCATCCGACACATTACGAGTCGCAAACGAGCCGAAATCGAATTGCGTCGTATCGCCGGCATCCAAGAACTGACCGGTCAAATCCACGTCGGTCTGCTCGACACGCACGCCCGCAATCACCGTGGTCGCCCCAAGGCTGAAATTCCCGAGGAAATAACCGGCGAGGATTTGCTCCTCAATCGTATAGTCTTCGATGGTGCTATCGATGACGCTGTCTTCTTGATTAAACGCATCCGCTGAGAACGTTCCGCGCAAAGCGGCGGTCAGGTTTGGATCAGGCCAGAATGGCTGCGGCACATTCAAACGCCAGTCTTCGATCAAATCCCCACCGACGAAATCCGCAAGATTGAGGCTATCATCTTCCTCAAATGTGAGGTTCACATCACGAATTTTTTCCCGGTCGCGCAATTTGACTCCGGCTTTCCAGATGACAGGGACGTCGCCGATAAAGCTCTCTTTGGCGACGTTGAACTTACCACTGATCTCGGTGTCTTCATTGGTTGTGAATTCACGCTCAAATGTGTCCAAGAAATAGTTGGCTGGATTGTAGGCAGCGGCAATGAACGCATCACTCGCGACCAAGCGCGGGGTTTCAGCTGAGCTGTAATCCAGCGTCACGGCCCCCGGCAC
Source organism: Pseudomonadota bacterium (assembly GCA_039191105.1). Classification (GTDB taxonomy): domain Bacteria; phylum Pseudomonadota; class Alphaproteobacteria; order Caulobacterales; family Hyphomonadaceae; genus Henriciella. Next base: position 2,818 of record JBCCXW010000180.1, on the reverse strand, counting down.
GATGTCTTGCAAGTTTCCAGACCGGAAGGTGACATCGTGATTGTTGCTATCATCCTCTTCGGCGTAAGCGTACGAGACTTCATAATCAAAGCGCCATTCGTTCCAATCGGTCTCGCCACCGAGCGCATAGGTTTGGATGGTGCGAACCTCCTCGCGCAGGCGTACCTCAGCATCAATCTCCTCAAGTAAGAAACTGGTGGACGTTGGAGTGACGACATCATCGTCTTCGAAATCGTCAAAGCTGCGAAGCTCGAACTTATTGCGCACCTCATCATCCTTGTACTCATTAAAAAGCGCGCGCAGATAAAGGTCGGTGTTTTCGCTCATGCGCCAGTCGAAATTGGCCACCAGGCCCAGACGTTCACGGGTGAGGTCGTACCAGCGGTTCTCAAAATCATCATTCGGGCTGAACAGATCTGTATCCGCATCAATGCCAAACTCACCAATCTCGTTATTGTGCGCTTCAATCCGCAGGTCCTGATAGTTCAGCGACACCGCGACCCCGAAAACGTCATTGAAAACGTTTGAGTAAGTAAGGGTCGCTTTGGGTGAAATCTCTTCGGTGATCTCATTCCACTGTCCTTCCAACTTTGCGCGCACAAACTGTCCGTCCCGGTCGAATGCAGAAATGGTTTTCAGATTGATGATTCCGCCAAGGCTGTCGCCGTCGACATCTGGCGTCAGCGATTTCTGGACTTCAATTCCGTCGAGCAGATCGGACGGCACACCGTCCAGCAGAACGCCGCGGCGGTCTTCCGGCGACGGCGTCCGAACCCCGTTGATCGAGGCTGCGATAAGGTCTGTGTTGATCCCGCGGATCGATACATAGCGGCCCTCGCCTTGGTCGGTCACGATTGACAGTCCCGGGACCCGTTGCAGCGAATCGGCAACAGTCGTGTCAGGGAAATAGCCAAGGCCGTCGGAATCAACGACGGAGATGATGCTGTCGGCGGCCCGTTGTTGGTTGATTGCGCCAGCTTGCGCCGCCTTCGAGCCGACCACCAGGATATTGTCGAGATAGCGAACGTCTGCGCCCAGCGTGAAATCGAGGTCTGCACCAGCTTGTGGAACGCTGATCGTGGATGTCACATTTGGCGCGCCAACATAAGACACGACTACTGTATAGTCGCCGGCGGGCAGATTCGCGATACGATACTCACCAAATCGATCTGTGCTGGTCGACCGGTTTGCGCCCTCGATTGTCACAATCGCCCCTTGCAGCGGCGCGGTGCCGCTCACGTCTGTGACTTTGCCACTCAAGACTTGCGCCGCAGCAAACGGCGCGACCGCTGTCAGCAGAACTGTTGCTAGTGCGGTTCCAGATAAAAAACGAGTCATTAACCCCTCCGTGAGACGGGCGGCAGATGCCTCTATCCGGCGACAACTCCATGACAGTTTCGCAATGCTTTATTGACGGATTTTTTTCGCTTTAATGACACTTTGGTCGTGTGCGGACTGTGTTGTTGCACCGGTCGTCTGGGTGAATTTTTAGACTTTGAAGGTGACTGACAGCGGACAAGTGATTAGTACAAAGACGAATTTCGGTTGCCTTCGACAGTATGTGATTTTTGCCACGCACTCCGCAAAGCGACAGCACTGATCGTAAAGCGGCAAATCCTCGATACGAACCGCAAGATGATGAAAGCGGATGGCCCTTGCGTCTTGTGTGATCAAGGCGTAGCGGAGCACGGGCCATAGCTCCGGTGATCGTCATGTCAAAAGTCGCTATCTTAACACTCGATGGATTCAATGAAATCGACAGCTTCGTTTCGCTCAACATTTTAAACCGAGCCAATGGCGTTTTGGCATATCTCTTTTCACCAAAGTCGTTTGTAACTTCGCTGAATGGAGTGAGCGTTGAGGCCAATAATAACTGGAAGCAATTTGCTCAGGCGGACGCCGTTATCGTTGGAAGCGGATCGCGCAGCAAGGACTTCGCGTCCGATCAGGGCTTTCTGGATAACTTACAACTCGCCCCTTCACATCAATTCATAGGGTCACAATGCTCGGGCGCCCTCATTCTCGCAGCGAAAGGTCTGTTATCAGGAATGGCGGTGAGCACCGATTCCGTCACGCGTCCTCATCTTGAGGCATACGATCTTCGTCTTTCTGATCGGAGTTTCTCGAGATCCGGAAAAATCGCAACAGCGGGTGGGTGCCTGTCGTCTATCTATTTGTCGGCTTGGATGATCACCGAACTCGTTGGTGAGAGCGAAGCGATCAGCGCCCTTCAAAGAGTGGCTCCAATTGGCGAGGTCGATCGTTTCGTCGCGGATGCGTTGCGTATGATTGCACCCATTCGAGCCAGCTAAGCCTCTCACTCCAATACTTTTTGTTGAGCGGGGGCAATTGGCACAGCTTTTAGGGATACGGTTAAGCAAATGCTAAATGCGCAATCCGACACCGAGATCAGGTTCGCTGCGATCGCCGTCGCAAACTTTATCTTGCTTAGCGTAACGTCCCGATGCGTTCGGCTTCTTTTGCGCCTCGCGATACGACATACCACCGGCGTTTACATGATATCTGCGAGGCCGATCGATCAGCTCATAGAGACGATCGTGAGGCTAAGCGGCGCCAAATGCCCGGCGGGTCTCCGACAATGCTCTTGAAGGCCCGATTAAACGAAGCTTCGGAGCGGTAACCAACGCGCTCCGCGACCGTTTCGATGGGCAGATCTGATTCCGCGAGAAGCGTTGAAGCCGTTTGCATCCGCCATCGCGTAAGATACCGCATTGGCGTGTGCCCCACGACTTTCGCAAATTTTTCGGTCAGAAGCGCCCGCGACATCCCACATTCCCGGGCGATCGCTTCGACGGTC
>JBCCXW010000179.1:0-6344 GCA_039191105.1 Pseudomonadota bacterium | reverse complement strand
TATGAGGATTTGACCCCAGAAACCTTTGAGGAAATTCTCACCAAGCTGGAGAACGGGGCAGAGGTCAAACCTGGGCCCTTTGTCGATCGCTTGAACTCTGCGCCGCAAACCGGTCAAACTAGCTTAACAGAGGCCGACTTGTTCGACGGCTCACGCAACGCGGTTACCAAGCTTCCTAATCTCCCGGCAGAAACAGAGAAGGCGCCACCGGCCTCGGCCAAGACAACATTGGTGGATGCAGCAAAGCCGGCCCCTAAACCGGAAGACAAACCAGAAGCGATCAAAGTCGCCGCTGGCGAAGCGGATGACCTAAAACGGATCAAAGGCATCGGTCCTGTAAACGAAAAAGCATTGAATGAGCTTGGCATCTACACGTTTGGTCAAATCGCAGGGTGGACGCCCGCAAATATCGACTGGGTTGAGGACTTTATGTCCTTCCCCGGCAGAATTGAGCGTGAAGATTGGATTGCTCAGGCGACGGCGCTCGCTGAAGCGCAAGCCGCAGAAGCCGCAGGTTCGGACGCCAAAGCGAAGGAGCAGGATTGATGGCCCTTGCCGAACGACCTGACCCACGCAAAAAGCTCGTTCTTGCGGCGGTACTAGACACCATCATTGTCATGGTCGGTGTGGTTCTCTTCGTCGTGTCTGGCAGCTTGATATGGATTTTTGCGGCGCTGGGCGCTGGCGCGGTGATCAGCCTGCCATTAATTGTTTCCGGAATTCGAGGCCTTAAGGAGCACCAAGATGCTGCTCGATAAAGACCGTATTTTCACAAATCTCTATGGCGCGCATGATCCAGGCCTAGACGCCGCGAAACAGCGCGGTGCCTGGCACTTAACCCGCGAGATGCTCGCGCAAGAGCCGGATTGGATTTGCAATCAAATCAAAGAGAGCGGCCTGCGCGGCAGGGGCGGTGCTGGCTTCCCGACAGGCTTGAAGTGGACCTTCATGCCGAAAACCGTCGGCGATCGACCGCATTATCTGGTGGTCAATGCGGATGAATCTGAACCCGGCACCTGCAAGGACCGGGAAATTATGCGCCACGATCCGCATCTATTGATCGAGGGATGTATGCTCGCCAGCCGCGCGATGCGAGCGCACACCTGTTACGTCTATTTGCGCGGTGAATATATCGCCGAGCGTGAGGCGCTCGAGAAAGCGGTCAAAGAAGCTTCTCAGGCCAAGCTGATTGGTCAGAATAATCTCAATGGCTGGGACTTTGACCTGTATGTGCATCATGGCGCTGGCGCCTATATTTGCGGGGAAGAAACGGCGCTTTTGGAGAGCCTTGAAGGGAAAAAGGGTCAGCCACGCTTGAAGCCGCCTTTCCCAGCGAATGCAGGTCTCTATGGCTGCCCCACCACGGTAAACAATGTGGAATCAATTGCCGTCGCGCCGACCATTTTGCGCCGTGGGGCAAGCTGGTTTGCAGGCTTTGGACGCCCCAACAATACCGGCACAAAACTGTTTTGCATCTCAGGTCACGTGAACACGCCGTGCAATGTCGAAGAGGAAATGTCGATCACGTTCCGAGATCTAATTGAGACCCATTGCGGCGGCATTCGCGGCGGCTGGGACAATCTCAAAGCCGTGATCCCCGGCGGGTCATCTGTGCCGATGGTGCCAGCGGAACAGATCATGGATGCGCACATGGATTTCGACACGTTGCGCGATTTGCAATCTGGCCTCGGAACGGCAGCCGTAATCGTCATGGACAAATCCACCGACCTCATCCGCGCGATCGCGCGGATATCGTATTTTTACAAACATGAGAGCTGCGGCCAGTGCACCCCTTGCCGAGAGGGCACTGGCTGGATGTGGCGGGTCCTCGAGCAAATGGTCAAAGGCGAAGCGCACCATGATGACATCGACAAGCTGCTGGACGTGTCAAAACAAGTTGAAGGGCACACCATCTGCGCGCTGGGGGATGCGGCGGCCTGGCCCGTTCAGGGTTTGATCCGCCATTTCCGCCACGAAATCGAGGACCGGATCACACAGTATCGTGCACCGCGCGCCCTGGTTCAGGGCCACACCGTGGCAGCGGAGTAAGGTCGATGTCAGAGGATCTCTTCAAACTCACGATTGACGGCCAAGAGGTGGAGGTGCCGCGCTCTTATACGCTGATGCAGGCGTGTGAAGAAGCTGGCGCTGAAATTCCGCGTTTCTGTTACCATGAACGCCTCTCCGTGGCGGGCAATTGCCGGATGTGTCTGGTTCAATGGCATGGCGCACCCAAGCCGATTGCCTCATGCGCGCAAACCGTTGGCGATATGCGGATGAACCCGGACGGCTCGCCGCCCAATATCTCAACCAGCGGCGATTATGTCGAAAAAGCCCGCAATGGCGTGATGGAATTCTTGCTGATCAACCACCCGCTGGATTGTCCGATTTGCGACCAAGGCGGTGAGTGCGATCTGCAGGACCAGGCAGTGGCCTATGGCCGCGCCGACAGCCGTTATGAGCTCAATAAGCGTGCCGTCGAAGACAAGAATATGGGCCCCTTGGTCAAGACGATCATGACGCGCTGCATTCAGTGCACGCGCTGCGTCCGGTTTGCGGCGGAGGTCGCGGGCGTCGAAGAGCTCGGGATGATTTCGCGCGGCGAAAGCGCTGAAATTACGACCTATTTGGAAGAAAGCCTGACTTCTGAACTGTCTGGAAATGTCATCGATCTGTGCCCGGTGGGGGCGCTGACCTCGAAACCCTATGCCTATAATGCGCGGCCTTGGGAACTGCGCAAAACCGAGAGCATCGATATTATGGATGCGATGGGTGCAAACATTCGGGTCGACGCTAAGGGCGATGCTGTGATGCGGATCCTGCCAGTGATCAACGATGCGGTGAATGAAGAGTGGTTGTCGGATAAATCGCGCTTCATTTGGGATGGATTGGCGCGGCAACGCCTGGACAAGCCGTATGTTCGCAAAGACGGCAAACTCTCGCCCGTGAATTGGGGCGAGGCGTTCGATGCTGTCAAAACGGCGCTCTCTGTTGCGCCTGAAAAGATCGGTTTCGTAGCTGGCGACTTGATCGAAGTCGAACAAGCGAAAGCTGCGCTTGACCTTGCGCGCGCACTTGGCATTCAAAACACGGATTGCCGCCCGGCGGGCGCGGCCTATGGCGCGAGCGGGGTTCGCGAGCACTACATTTTAAATCCGACGCTGCAAGGGGTTGAAGACGCGGATGCGCTCTTCCTGGTCGGGACCAATCCACGACTCGAAGCAGCAGTCTGGAATGCGCGGATCCGAAAGTCGTGGCTCTGGAACGATCTCAAGGTCTATGTCGTCGGCGAGGCTGTCGACCTGACCTATGACTATACGCATCTTGGCGCAGATCCATCAGCGATCGCTGAGATCGCTAAGGAAATCGGTTTTCAGCGGCCCATGGTGATTGTCGGAGAAAATGCGCTGGCGCGGACGGACGGCGCTGGCATTCTATCCGCAGCGCAAGACGCGGCGTTGGCGATCGGCGCCATCCGGGACGGCTGGGCCGGGTTCGGGGTTTTGCACGCTGCTGCAGGGCGCGTCGGGGCACTCGATGCTGGATTCGTTCCGGGCGAGAACGGCGCCGATACGGCGACCATTCTCAGCGGCGTTATGGACACGGTTATCTTGCTTGGGGCCGATGAGGTCGATCTTTCGAACCTCAATAGCGGCACGGTCATTTATGTCGGCAGCCATGGCGATGCCGGCGCCAGCCAAGCCGATATCATTTTGCCCGCGGTCGCTTATACCGAAATGGCGGCAACTTATGTGAACACAGAAGGCCGCGTACAAATGAGCCGGCGCGCCGTGCAACCCAAAGGCGAAGCGCGGGAAGGGTGGGCGATTTTTCGTGCGCTATCAGATGCGCTTGGAAACACCTTGCCATACGATTCGGCGGACGCTTTGAGGCAAGCTTTGCGGGACGCCAATCCGGTTTTCGCCGGGCTTGGATATGCGCCGGGGCATGATGGCGCGAAGGCTTTGATGACTCCGATGCCGAAAGGGGCAACGGCTCTAAGCACGGCACCATTCAGCGCAGCGATTGCGGATTTCTACATGACCAATCCAATCGCTCGAGCGTCGAAAACCATGGCGGAGTGTTCCCTGCAGAAACAGGGTCTTGAAACCGCGATCGCAGCAGAGTAGGGCGTCGCGATGAGTGGCTTGATCGAACAACATGGCGCGCTGACCGGCTGGTTGCTGGTCCTAGGTCAAATCGGCTTGTTCACGCTTGTCTTGTCGCTTTCAATTGCTTTTTTATTGCTGCTTGATCGCAAAGTCTGGGCCGCGGTCATGATGCGCAAGGGACCAAATGTGGTCGGGCCATTCGGTCTGATGCAGAGTTTTGCAGATTTCGGAAAGTTTCTGCTGAAAGAAATCATCATCCCGGCTGGTGCGAACAAAACCGTGTTTCTTTTGGCCCCGATTTTGACGCTGACCTTGGCCTTTGCAGCTTGGGCGGCGATCCCGGTGGCGCCGGGATGGGTGATCTCGGATCTGAATGTCGGAATTCTTTACCTCTTCGCGATTTCCTCGCTTGGCGTCTACGGCATTATCATGGGGGGATGGGCGTCGAATTCGAAATATCCCTTTTTGGGATCGTTGCGCAGCGCAGCACAGATGGTGTCATACGAAGTATCGATCGGCTTGATTATTATCACAGTCATCCTGCTCGCAGGTTCGATGAACCTTTCGGACATCGTCAATGCTCAGGGGGGCGGGTTTTTCACCTGGCACCTGTTTACGATGCAACACATCCTGATGTGGCCAGTTATGGTTGTGGCTTTTGTGATGTTCTTTGTGTCAGCCCTGGCGGAAACCAATCGTCCGCCCTTTGATCTACCAGAGGCAGAGTCTGAGCTGGTGGCCGGGTATCAAGTCGAATATTCTTCGACGCCCTACCTGCTCTTCATGTTTGGAGAATATCTCAACATCGTCCTGATGTGTGCGATGATGACGCTTCTTTTTCTGGGCGGGTGGCACGGCCCCGTGCCGCTCGGTGATGATGTCGTCAACATGTTTCCGGCTTGGGTGGTCAATCTTGGACACTTGGCTTGGTTTATGGCGAAACTGGTCTTCTTTTTCTTTCTGTTCGCACTCGTGAAAGCGGTGGTGCCGCGCTATCGTTATGATCAATTGATGCGCCTTGGCTGGAAGATTTTTCTGCCAACCGCGCTCGCGGCAGTGGTGATCGTTGGGGGATATGTGGTCTATGCAGGAGTTCAAGCATGAGCCTGGTGCAAACCCTACGCGGCGCAATGCTCACAGACTTTTTGTCTGCCTTTGTGCTCGGATTAAGAGAGATGGGCCGCCGCAAGGCAACGGTAAATTATCCGTTCGAAAAGAACCCATTGAGCCCGCGCTTTCGCGGCGAGCACGCTTTGCGGCGATACCCAAACGGCGAAGAACGGTGCATTGCATGTAAACTGTGCGAAGCGATCTGCCCAGCGCAAGCGATCACGATTGAAGCGGAACCGCGCGAAGACGGCTCACGGCGCACGACCCGATATGACATTGACATGGTGAAGTGCATTTATTGCGGCTTTTGCCAGGAAGCCTGCCCGGTCGATGCGATCGTGGAAGGCCCGAATTTCGAGTTTGCCACCGAAACACGGGAAGAACTCTATTATGATAAGGAAAAACTCCTCGCGAATGGGGATCGTTGGGAGCGGCTAATCGCCAAGAATTTGGAACTCGACGCGCCCTATCGATAGGCGACGTCATTGCGGGGCGGATCACCGTCTGGAGGGAACTGGGGCTCATGCAGTGGAACTGATCGCCTTCTATATATTTGCGACTATTGTGACTGTGTCAGCCTTTGCCGTGATCATGGCCAAGAACCCTGTCCACTCTGTGCTTTGGTTGATTTTGACGTTTTTTACCGCCGCAGGATTGTTCGTCCTGATTGGAGCTGAGTTTATCGCCATGCTCCTGGTCGTCGTCTATGTCGGCGCGGTTGCCGTCCTGTTTCTGTTCGTCGTGATGATGCTGGATGTAGACTTTGTCGAGCTGAAACAAGGCACACTGCGATATTGGCCATTTGCCGGTTTGATTGGAATCGCCTTCATTGCAGAGATCGCCCTCGCCAGCTTTGCCAGAGAAGGCAGCAACACTGCGACCTTCGATGCATCGCCCGGCGCTGATACGAACACCGAAGCCATCGGCCAAGTCATGTACACAGACTACTTTCTACTGTTTCAAATGGCGGGCTTGATCCTGCTTGTCGCGATGATCGGGGCCATTGTCCTAACCTTGCGCGAGCGCCCTGGTGTGAAACGGCAAAACATCGCTAAACAAACCGCACGGCGGCGCGAGACGGCGATTGAGAAAGTCAAAGTTGAACCGGGGAAAGGGATTTAG
>JBCCXW010000178.1:0-6420 GCA_039191105.1 Pseudomonadota bacterium | reverse complement strand
CCGGTCGCATCAATGGTTTCGATACTGGCGGTTTCCAGAGTGACATTGTCCTTCATCAAGGCGGGAAAATAATCGTCTGAGATGAGAATCCGGCGGCATCCGATTGGATAATCAGGCGTCAGCTTCGCGCGCAAATCAGGGTCTGGAATCTGCGACTCCAATTGGGTCATCGCGATCCGGTGATAGGCCGCGCGACCCTCGGGCGTCCATTTGAAGGCTTGCCAGAAAAACTCATCGGCTTGCTCGTAGATGATCTCGCGGTTCATCGCACCAATCTTCATGGCGAGTTCGGGATTGGTGCCCAGCAAAGCCCCCTCCTCCGCACTCAGCGCCACATCGCGGCGCGGGATAACCCAGTTCGGGCTGCGCTGAAAAATGACCAATTCAGCCGCCTCTTCCGCAAGCTCAGGGATGATCTGGACCGCGCTCGCCGCACACCCAATGATCCCAACGCGCTTGCCGGACATATCGATCGAATGATCCCATTGCGCCGAATGCGTGATGGCGCCTTGGAAAGTCTCTTTGCCGGGGATAGTCGGCCAATTCGGGCGGTTCAATTGTCCGAGCGCGCCAATGACAGCGTCACCGGTATACGACGCGCCGCTCGCCGTTGTGAGTGTCCAAGTCTTGGTCGCTTCATCCCAAACGGCGCTGACCGCTTCATCATCGAGTTTAACGCTCGGGCGCAACTGGTAGCGATCGGTAATTTCCTCGGCATAGGCCTGAATCTCTCGGCCTTGCGGATAGGCCCGGCTCCAATTCACACTCTGCGCAAAACTGAACTGGTAGAGCGCCACTGGGACATCGCAAGCGACGCCCGGATAGGTATTTTGCGCCCAGGTTCCGCCGACCTTGTCCATCTTCTCGATGATCGTAAATGAGTGACCCGCTTCTTGCAGCTTGATCGCCGCGCACAGTCCGCCCAACCCTGCCCCGATAATGATGACATGTTTGCCCGCCATGGCACATTTCCTCCGATGAATTTATTTTTCACGCAGGATGACCCAACTTGCCCGCAAGGCAAGGGGGCACGCAGGGACACCGGAAAATTACTTAAGCGCGGGCGCTTTGTAGCGCTTCACGCGCTGGATGGCGTGGATAGACGCCGAGGATTTTCAAGGAATTGGAAAAAAACCCGAGTTCTTCTAATGCAAGTTGCACTGGCCGCTCATTCGGATGGCCTTCGATCTCGGCGTAAAACTGCGACGCCGCGAACGAGCCTTCGATCTGATAGCTCTCCAGCTTCGTCATGTTCACTCCATTCGTCGCAAATCCGCCCAGGGCTTTGTATAACGAAGACGGGATATTGCGCACTTGGAACAGAAAGGCGGTCATAGCCGGACCGTCTTCCGGGCGAAGGTCCAAAGGCTCCGGTGCCATAATGACAAAACGAGTCGTATTGTGAGAGGCGTCCTCAATATCGCTGGCGAAAATATCCAGCCCGTATTCCTCCGCCGCCAATGCCGGCGCAATCGCAGCGACGCTAGGATCTTTTCGATCCGCCACTTGCCGCGCCGCGCCCGCCGTGTCGGCCGCCGCGCGCGCTTCGATCCCGTGCTGTCGTAGAAAATTCCGGCACTGTCCGAGCGCCATGACATGGCTATACGCGCTTTTGATCTGCGCCATATTCGAGCCCTTCAGCCCCATCAATTGGAACCGAATGCGCATCAAATGCTCGCCAATCATATGCAGACTGGTCTCTGGTAGCAGATGATGAATATCCCCCACACGCCCCGCAATGGTATTTTCAACGGGGATCATAGCGAGCGCTGCTTCACCGCCCTCGACCATCGCGATCACATCTTCGAACGTTCCACAAGCGATGGGTTCATGGTCGGGATACATTTCTCGGCAGGCAATATGCGAGTTTGCGCCGCGTTCGCCTTGATATGCGATTTTGCTCTGCGCCATAGGCGGTGCGATCCTTTTTCGACGCTGCGTCGGATGTCTTCGTCCCGATGACCAGCGCATTAACCCTCAACAGATAAACTGCGCGCATTCGCCGCTGAAAGAGGTAACGCGCGATCTGCCACATCTGTCTATATTGATCGCGAACGCATAGCGTGTCAGAACGCGCGCGCAAGACTGGAATATGAGGGATCACCCATGGGCGAACTCGGACTAAATAAAATTTTCGGGGCTCTTCTTGCTGTTGGCCTTGTCATTCTCGGCCTCAAAGAAGTCTCGACGATTATATTTGGTGGCGGTCATCATCACCATAAAGAGTATGCGACGCTGAATGCGTGGGCAGAATCCAACTTTAAAGGCTATCGTGTCGAAATCGCGGAAATTGGCGGCGTTGGCGAAGTGATTGAAGAAATTTACGATCTTGGCGCTTTAATCCTCGGCGCAGATATGGCGCGCGGGGAACGCAGCTTCAAAGCAAAATGCGCCTCTTGCCATACGATTGATGACGGTGGGGCCAATGGTACGGGGCCGAACCTCTACGCAACCATGGGAGCGGCGAAGGAGAGCCATGCGGGTTTCAACTATTCGGGCGCGTTGACGGGGACGGACGGCATATGGTCTTGGGAGAATATGGACGCTTGGCTTGAAAACCCGTCAGGCTATGCGCGTGGCACCAGCATGGCTTTTGCCGGCCTTAAGCGGGATGATGAGCGTGCAGCGGTGCTCGCGTATTTAGCCTCTTACAGCCCAGACGCGCCGCCGCCGCCTGCGCCACTCCCTGAAGCGGAAAGCGAGGGCGATGCCGAAGAAACAGCGGGCGATTTGGCTGAAACCGATGCCGCAGTCGTCGAAGGCGATGCCGGGGTGGCTGCAGATGCGGCTATGGAAACCGAAGCGGAAGCGGCGGATGCGATTGAGGAGGCGGCGAGTGACGGGACCGATGCATTGGTAGACGCCACCGTCGCGGCCGAAGAAACGCTCGTTGAATAAACGCCCGTCCTAAATTTTAAGCCAAGCTGGCATTACGCCTTTCATAGGCTGAATATCGACCCGTCGCGCTTCCAAAGGCGGGCCATATTCGCCCGCAATTCGTTCGATGGCAGGCTGAACGGGTTCTTTCATCGTCGTCATGAACGTACCATTGCAGTGCAATAGAGTCTCGCCGTCCGCCAACAGCCCGACATGGCCTTTCCAGAATAGTAAATCGCCGCGCTTAAGGACGCCTTCACGCGGCCATCCGTCAATCAGTTCGCCAAACCAGGCTTGTTGCATATCGCTGTCGCGCGGGGCGGCGATCCCACACGCGCCGAAGGCAATTTGAACGAGCCCCGAGCAATCAAGCCCCAAACAATCGCGGCCGCCCCAAAGGTACGGAGTGCCGAGGCATTTTTCCGCAACGCAGATTGGATCTGTTTCGAGGCAGTCAATCGGCGCCACCAAATGATCCACCACCCAGCCTGCGCGCTCGAACTCCAAATAGCGTCCATTCGATCGGCCCGTTGCGGTCAAATATGTGCCTATGCCAATGACGAAACGCGCTGCCGCCGTGATCGAAGGCTCGGCGTATACATGCAGTCTCGACGCCAATACGCGGTGTGTCGGGCTGAGCACCGGCGCCGACAAGGCCGCCATCAAGACCCAGCCCACATAACGATCTGTTTCGCACTGAACGAGCCCAAAATCGCCGTCCTCGTGATGCAGGATCACCGTCTCGCCGAAGAGCACTTGGCTGATTTGGGTGCCATCTGGCATCGGCGTTTTGCGCATCGCTGCCACGCCCGCGGAGACTTGCATACGCTGTCTTGCGCCACCCTTAGGCAGGGTTATCCGCGGATCATTGAAAGACAACATGCAATCCTCCGTTGGTCCTTCGCGCAAATCGAGCGATCTGTGTCAAGGAAGTCGAAGGATGAGGCGATATAATGTTGAAATAGAGATTGCGTAAATTTAGGCGACAGCGCGATCAGCGGCGTCGGCAGTCCCGCCAAGAATTTCGCCCGCCTCAGCGGCCTGAATACGGCTGCCAAAAGCCCGCAGCCACTCCATGCCTTTTACCGTACGTTCAATATGGACGCTGCGCAGATCATTTTCGTCGGGAATGCGCTTGATATAGCCGCTGCGTTCCAAGACATCCAGGGCCCGCGTTACAGCGGGCTTGGCGATGTCGAGATGTGAGGATAGGCCGCGCACGGTATGTGGGCCAGATGTCAGCGCAACGGTCATTAGAACCGCTTGTTGGCGCGCGGTCATATCCGATCCTTCCGAGCGCACATAAGCCGTCAATGCACACCGCCAGAGATCCAGAGCCTCCCTTTGCGTCATTGCCATTTTCGCTGACCTCATTTCGTTTGATAAGCGAATCAGAATCCGATTTGCAGCGCGCGTAAAGAGTCGATCAGAATTATTCTTTGCTTTGGAGTCGGCGACGTCGTTTCGCCTCATGTTTGGTGGAACGCCCGGAGACTCTTTGCCGCCAAAGACGGAAGCTTTTCGGTTTCATCTCCCGGCGCATGATGGCGATCACCTGCGTTTCCGTCAGCCCCGTTTGCGCCTGAATGGCATCGAACGAGGTTTCATCGTCCCAAGCCATAGCGATGATCGCGCTCATCTCCGCCGTCGACAAATCACGCATCGGTTGGACGTCTGTGTCTTGCGGGTACAGGAACGGCAACCATCAAAACTTCAGAATTTTCGCATATCGCACATGCGGCAAAGACTTGAGCTGCTTGACCAGATCGATAGATGGATCGCTATCAATTCCAATGAGCGCAATCGCTTCGCCGCCAGCATCTGTTCGACCGAGATGGAAGGTCGCAATATTGATCTCTTCCTTGCCAAGCAGCGCCCCGAGCGATCCGATAAAGCCGGGCTTATCGAGATTGTTGACGTAGAGCACGGTCGGATTGAAGTCGCCTTCAAGCGCCATCCCTTTGACTTCGACGATCCGCGGTTGGCCAGCGATGAGCGTTCCGGCGAGCGAGCGCCAACCGGGTTCAGGATCGTTCTCCGTCCGTTTAGTCAGAACTTTGATCCGGATCAGACTGTCATAGACCGGGCTGTCTTCGGTTTTTGTTTCGGCGAGTTTGACCCCGCTTTCGGCCAGGATGGCTGGCGCGGAGACCATGTTTACGTCGCCGCGGGAGGCCCGAAGCAAACCCGCAAGCGCGGCTGCCGTTAGGGGCTTACGATTGAGCTCGGTCACGTCGCCCTCATATTCGATGACGACTTCTTCAAACCCGTAATCACTGATTTGTCCGGCGAACAGACCGAGCTTCTCTGCGAGCGCGGCAAACGGCTTCAACCGCGGTGCCTCATCGGCCGTGATCGATGGCATGTTCAGCGCATTGGTCACCGCGCCGGTTAACAGATAATCGCTCATCTGTTCTGCAACTTGTAGCGCAACATTCTCTTGCGCTTCGGTGGTTGCCGCTCCGAGGTGCGGCGTCGCAATAAAGTTTGGCGCCCCGAAAAGCACGTTTTGTTTTGCGGGCTCTTCAGCAAACACATCGAACGCCGCAGCCGCGATATGCCCAGAGTGTAAGCCTGCAGCGACAGCAGCCTCATCAACGAGCCCACCCCGCGCGCAATTGACAATGATCACACCTTTTTTGGTCTTCGCAATTGCCTCCGCAGACAAAATATTCCGCGTCTGGTCGGTCAGCGGCGTGTGCAGTGTGATGGCATCTGCGCGCGCCAGCATTGCGTCAAGATCTGCCGCTTTTTCAACGCCAAGCTCAATCGCGCGCTCTTCGGTGAGGAACGGATCGTATGCAAGAACTTTCATCTGCAATCCTTTCGCGCGTTCAGCAACCCGGGCTCCAATATTCCCGCATCCGATCAGGCCGAGCGTTTTGTAAGAAAGCTCCGTCCCCATGAAGGCTTTCTTCGGCCATTCGCCGACTTGCGTTCCCGTATTCGCCGCTGGGATTTGACGCGCCGCGGCGAACATCATCGCTATGGCGTGCTCGGCAGTGGTAACCGCGTTGCCAAAAGGGGTATTCATGACCACGACACCTTTGCTGGTCGCAGCTTTGATATCGATATTATCAACGCCGATGCCGGCGCGGCCAATCACTTTCAGATTGTCGGCAGCCGCGATAATATCGGCGTCGGGTTTGCACGCAGACCGTACGACAAGACCGTCAAAGTCGGGAATTTTTGCAATCAACTCATCTTTGCAGAGCCCGACGGCGGTTTCCGTTTCGAGACCACGATTGTGAAATATCTCAACGGCAGCCGGGGCGAGTTTGTCTGCAATCAGAACTTTGGGCATTTCAAGCTCCATGGGCCCCAGACAAAGGTCCAAGGCATTGTTTAATTTTTGAGGGTCCGCTCTGAGCGGGCTTACAGCGCAGCGAGTTCTTGCGCGAAGGTCCAATCGAGCCACGGCGTCAGCTTCGCGACATCATCAGGTTCAACCGTCGCGCCGCACCAGATCCGCAGACCCGGAGGCGCTTTGGCATAGCCATTTGCGTCGAAACAAGCGTCTTCGTCCTCAAGCCGCTTCATCAT
>JBCCXW010000177.1:0-6471 GCA_039191105.1 Pseudomonadota bacterium | reverse complement strand
AGGGAATGCGTCAATCGCGTGCGATAATGGTCCCCTTCATGCGCGACAAAGACCTGCGTTTTCTGTTTCAATCGGCGAAACGCGGAGGCGTGAATGATGCGGTCACGATCGCGCTGAAACGGGGTACGCGTTGCGGATTGCGGCTCCTCGATAAAGCGTCCCCGCGAGTCTTCCCAAAAGGTTGCAAACACAGCCCTCTTTTCAGGAATGTCTGGCCTCACTATGTTATGTGCCATGAGCAATGTGACCTTATCTGAGTCGGCTGCGAAGCGCATTAAAGCGATTCTGGAGAAAGAGCCGGAAAAGTCCTATCTCCGCGTCAGCGTCGAAGGCGGTGGCTGTTCGGGATTTTCTTACAAATTCGATCTCGATGATACCGCAAATGCCGATGATTTAATCGTCACTCGGGACGGTGTCAGCGTGCTTGTCGATGAGATGAGCCTGGAATTTATGTCTGGATCGGAAATCGACTTTTCGAATGAACTGATCGGTGCAGCGTTTAAAATCAACAACCCAAACGCAACCGCAGGCTGCGGCTGCGGCACAAGCTTCTCCATCTAAACGGAAACCCGCCTTATGAAGCGGTATGGTGCGAGCGCCAGCG
The DNA here is from genome assembly GCA_039191105.1 of Pseudomonadota bacterium. Taxonomy (GTDB): domain Bacteria; phylum Pseudomonadota; class Alphaproteobacteria; order Caulobacterales; family Hyphomonadaceae; genus Henriciella. The sequence continues at coordinate 5,867 of JBCCXW010000177.1, read as the reverse complement.
CAAGATATGCGCGCTGGCGAGCAATAGAGCGCCGATGACTGTGAGCGGCGTCTCATAATCATGCAGCGCCTCGACAAAAGCCGATGCCAACAGCAGGGCCAGCCCCAATACCGCTAAGACGATGAACGGCATCTGAGCGGCATGGCCGCGGGTCCGTGCAATCGCCCAGCCGGTGATTGGAAGAGCCATAATCACAAACGCTTTGTGCACCCATTCTGCTTCGGCCAAGACGCTAAAAAACGGCAATGACGCGGCAATGATGGGCAAAGCTAAGCAGTGTAAAATGCACAAGCCTGACAATGAGATAGCGGCGCTATCGATGACGGCTGCGTTTGATGATTGTGTTGACATTAGAATGCGACCCGTATCCCTACTCTGACATTTTGACCTGGGGCAGGCGCAATATCTTTCAAGGTCGATGTCGCGAACCGCACCTCTTCATCGGTGACATTTCTGGCTTCGATAAAGGCCTCAGTGCCATCTGCACCAACGCCGAAATCGGATAAGTCGACTTCCGCCCGAAGGTCAAGCGTTGTGTAGCCGTCGGTCTCTAATTGTCCGGCGCCGGGGTCATCCTGATCCCCGGCCACCGTGATCGCCGCACCGACTTCCCAGGCGCCCCATTCGGCACTTGCCGCAGCATTTAGCGTCACTGGAGGCACCAGCGGGACGTTCCCGCCGCTATCAAGATCGGTCTCAACAAAATCGACGCTGGCATCGAACGCCCAGTCCGCCCCGAGCGGCCCATCTTCGAACACAGCGTCGGCATAGAGTTCACCGCCGACAAAGCTCGCATCTTCCTGCACGAACAAGAACACCGGCAACTCGTCTTCTTCATCTACCAGCACACCATCGATCAAAACTTGGCCGGGCGTCAAATAGATGAAGTTGCTGAACTCTGTCACGAACAGGTTCAACCCGATCCCGAACGTATCATTGCGCCACCGCGCCGTTCCTTCCAGGTTCAAACCGCTTTCTTTGTCGAGCGACGTGTCGCCGACTTCAAATTGCTCGGTCGCCAGGTGCGGCCCAAAGGCGAACAGCTCGCTCTCATTCGGGGCGCGCTCCGTATAGGATATCTGACCGCCAACCCAGAAGCCGCCATCAAGGTGCCTATGAGCGCCGAACGACCCGCTGACCAAATCAAAGTCCCTTTTTCCGAACATGATATTGTCGAGCTCGACTTGCTCCAAACGCAGCCCCCCTTCAATGCCGAACACGTCATCCCATTCTTTGGTCTCATAGATGAAAATACCAAAGCTCTCAGAGTCGGTTGGGGTGATGAACGCCTCTTCGCCGACGGCAGAGAATTCTTTGGTCAGGAATTGCGCGCCAATTGCCCCTTCAAACCCGGCGATCTTATGCCCAATTTCCAACCGTCCCTCGAGGCCTTCGGTTTCGTAAACGGTGCCAATCTCGCCCGGCGCCTCAAACTCGGTGTGCTCATAGTCGGCATAAGCGAGCGTGACGAGGACATCGGTGACGAGATCGTCTTCGACCGAGAACCCGCCGCGAAGGTCAATCCGGGTTTGCTCAAGGTCAATGAAGGGGTTTTCCTCCTCTTCTTCTTCCTCTTCCTCACCGTGCTCTTCGCCCTCTTCTTCGCCATGGCCGTGCTCACCATGACCCGGCAGCCCGTATTCCGCTGTTTGTTCGCGGATGGCGACGCCAAGGAAGCCATTGTCCCCGACCCAGCTTAAACCGGCCGCGAGCGTTTGCGTTTCGACAAAAGAGTTTTCCAGCGTGCCGCGGGTTTCCTCTTCCTCTTCGTGCTCTTCCTCGTCGCCATGTTCTTCCTCTTCCGCCTCTTCCAACGCTCGGAACAGTGAGGACTCGGCAAAGTCTGGAATATCGTAATTGTCAAAATCACGCTGCGAGCCCGACAAGCTTAAGACGAACGGCCCGGTGACGAATTGTCCACGCGCGGCGAGCTCGCTGCCCTCGCTGACGCTATTATAAGCGCCAAACAGGTCGCCCGACATAGGTGCTTCCGGTAGGTCTTCGGCGATCAAGCCGTCAATCACGTTCACCACGCCGCCGATTGCCTGTCCGCCATAGGCAAGCGCTGCCGGACCGCGAAGAATTTCAATTGTCTCGGCATCAATGCCGTCGGCGGTGACCTGGTGGTCTGGAGACGCGGCTGAAACGTCAATCACCCCGATCCCATTGGTCAAAACCTGCACGCGTTCAGCGCCCAGGCCCCGCAAGACGGGGCGGCTCGCACCTTGTCCGAAAAACGTTGTCGAAACGCCTGGCAAGCGATCAAGCGAGTCGCCGAGCGTGCTTGAAAGCCCTTCCAGGATATCCTCGCGATCAATCGCCGTGGCGTTGCCGATTAACTCATCCGCAGACCGCCCAGGCCCTGGCGCCGTGACAATAATTGTAGCTTCGACAAGGTCTTCTTCGTCGGCTGACTGCGCATGCGCCATCGCAGCAATAAGAGGACCAGCGGCGGCGGCAAGAAGGAGTTTTCGGGTCATAATACGCCTCAAAGTGATGATATAACATTGCTCCTTATTCCCCCAAGAGAAATATGCAAGCCCTGTGATCGGCAGCGATTTGATTGCCCTATCAGCGTGACAAGTCAATCACAGTTGAGCACCATTTCCTAAGTTCTGGGAGAGTTAAACGGCGCTTCGGCACGTTGGCGCATCAGCGCGACTTTGAAGCCTTTTTCCGGGTCTGAGCGGCCCTGTTCGTACTGATCGACCAGACGATAAGCGAGCCAAAACCCAACGATTCCAAACAGTACTCCGCCCAAGGCCTGACCAATCAAGACGCCCGGCGCGCCGCCGATGGCCGCGCCAATAGCGATGAACGGCACCACACCGAGCGTGTTTTTTCCCCAATTCAAAAAGGTCGAAAAGAGCGGACGGCGCAAATTATTGAACGCGGCGTTCGAAACGAACAGCGTACCGTTGAACAAGAAGAGCGGCGCGACCACCAAAGCAAACCAAAAGACGATGGTCGCGCCCTCTTCGCTCAATTGAAAACTGTTGGAAATAAAGCCATGGCTCAGCATCAGAACGGCCCACATGACCGCCACATAAATGGCTGTGAATTGGACCGCTTTGATCAGGGTTCCCCGCACGCGGTCGAATTGCTTGGCGCCGAAATTCTGCCCGATGATCGGACCGACGGCACCGGACAGTGCGAAAATCACGCAGAAGGCGAGCGGTGTCAGGCGCCCCGTCACGGCCATGGCGGCGACGGCTGAGTCTCCAAACTCTGAAATCGTGCGGGTCACAAATCCATTGCCGACCGGGGTTGCCACATTGGTCAGCATGGCCGGCGCGGCAATGGCGATGATCGGATTAAGGTCGGTCCTAAAACGCCGCAGATCTATAATGGCAAATCCGCCATAGTGCTTGAAAATCGGATAGAGTGCCGTCAGCAGCGTCGCAAACCGGGCCGCAACGGAGGCATAGGCGGCGCCATCAAGGCCGAGCCCTGCGCCAAAAATCAAAATTGGATCAAGGATCGCATTCACGGCACCGGCGGTGAGCGTCACCGTCATTGCGCGGCGCGCATCGCCGTGCGCCCGCAAAATGCCGCTCGCCATCATACCGACAGCGGCGACCGGCATTGCCGCGACGACGATTCGAAAATAACCGACAGCGAGATCCTGCGTATTTCCTTGTGCCCCGATGAGACCCAGCAATTGCGGCGCCAGAAGCCAACACACAACGGCCAAAACACAAGAGACCAAGAAACCAAAAATGATTACGCTGGTGGCAATCTTGCGGGCTTCTGAGGGGTCTCCCTGCCCCAATCGTTGCGCCACCAAAGCGCTGGTCGCGATGGTCATCCCAATTGAAACGGAAAAGGTGAAAAACAGAACGGTACCGGCAAACCCGACCGCGGCGGCGAGTTCGGCTTCTCCCAGCATCGAAATAAATAAAAGATCGGCAAAATCGACGAGGAAAATCGAGACCAGCCCGATGCTCGCTGACGAGGCCATAATGATTATGTGGCGCAGCAAGTTGCCTTCCAAAAAGATCGCTTGCTTGTTCGCCATCAAAGGTTCCTTGCGCTCGGGCGTGCCCCAAAGTCAGCCTCGCGCCGCCCCCGAAACCCTGCTTGTATCTTTGGCATATATAGGAGGAGCCCCGAGATGAGCCAGGTCCAAGGTCGCTGCGACGAACAGTTTCAGCGCGTGCGCGCAGAATTTGAACGCAATTTTCTCGAACGCGGCGAAATTGGTGCGTCGGTTTGCTTAAGCGTCGCCGGAGAGACCAAGGTCGATTTATGGGGCGGCATGGCCGACCCGGACACGGGCGAGGCCTGGCAAGAGGACACCGTTTCAATTGTCTTTTCCTGCACAAAAGCGGCGACTGCGTTGTGCGCGCATATTTTAATTGATCGGGGCCTACTCAATCCAGCCGCGCCGGTGTCTGAGTATTGGCCGGGCTTCGCGAAACACGGCAAAGAGGCGACCACGGTTCAGATGATGCTCAATCATGAGAGCGCTGTGCCCGCTTGCCGCGACCCGGTCCGCGAAGGCGGTTTTCTGGACTGGGATTATATGATCTCGCGCATGGAAGACGAGCCTGCCTGGTGGGACCCTGGAACCCGAAATGGCTATCATATGGTGAACTTCGGCTGGACCGTGGGCGAGCTGGTGCGCCGCGTATCTGGCAAATCGCTCGGGCAGTTCTTCGCCGATGAAGTGGCAAACAAAACCAGCGCCGATTTCTGGATTGGCGTACCGGAAGGGTTTTCCAAGCCAATTGCACCGATCCGTCTCTATGAACCAAAAGAGGGCGAGGTCCCGACAGAGTTTACAACGAAACTATTCACCGAGCCGGATTCGCTGCAATCGCTCTCATTTTTGAATGCGGGTGGTTGGGACATGAACGATCCCGAAGCGCACAAGGCGGAGATCGGCGGCGCAGGCGGGATTTCAAATGCGCGGGGCCAAGTGGCTTGGTATACGTCGCTGGCGACCGATGATGGCACTTTGGTCTCGTCCGACCGCTTGGCCGCAATGGGCCGCGTCACAGTGGCGTCCGGGATCGACGCGACATTGCTCTTGCCCTCGCGGTTCGCCTCCGGGTTTATGAAATCGATGGACAATCGTGCTTATTCGCAAGGTGATCAAAAGAGCGCGATCTTGGGAGAGGCCGCCTTCGGACATGTCGGCGCCGGGGGATCGATTGGCTTTGCTGATCCTGAATGCGGCCTCGCCTTTAGTTATACGATGAACCAAATGGGTCCCGGCCTCTTGCTCAATGAGCGTGGACAGAGCCTGGTCGACGCCGCGTATCAATCACTCGGCTATCGAACCAATGCCCCGGGCGCCTGGGTGCGGTAATAGGCGCGCTGGCGGCGGGTTGTTTGAGCGATCGGGCGCAAACGCACTCGCCACAGTTGTTTCAGCTCGGAACGCCTGGCGAACACGCTATCTTGCGCTTATGGCTTCCGAAACCGTCCAAATCGTATGGTTCAAACGCGATTTGCGTGTGCACGATCATCGCGCCCTGGCGCAAGCGGCGCGGCGGGGGCCAGTGCTGCCGCTCTACATCGCTGAGCCAGACCTCTGGCAACAACCCGATATGTCGGCCCGGCAATGGGACTTCATTGCGGAATGTCTGGCCGAACTTCGCAGCGAACTTGCACGGCTCGGGCAACCGCTCATTCTGCGGGTCGGAGACGCCGTAGAGGTGTTCCAAAGCGCCCGCAATCGATATGGCGAGATAGCCCTCTGGTCGCACGAAGAGACCGGTAATGGCTGGACCTATGCGCGCGACTTAAGCGTCGCGGACTGGGTCAAACAGAACGGCGTCGAATGGACTGAGATCCCACAATCCGGGGTCATTCGTCGGATTAAGAGCCGCAATGGATGGGCCAAGCGTTGGGACGCTTTT
>JBCCXW010000176.1:0-6507 GCA_039191105.1 Pseudomonadota bacterium | reverse complement strand
AGAGGTGTTCGGGACTTTTTCCGTCGAAGTCGACATGATTTGGATTTGCTCAATATCGACTTGAAATTCATGCGCCACGACTTGCGCGACTTTGACGAACAGGCCTTGGCCCATTTCGGTTCCGCCATGATTGAGCTGGATCGTGCCATCGGTGAAGACGTGGATCAGCGCGCCAGCCTGGTTGAGATGTTTCGCCGTGAAAGAGATACCGAATTTGACGGGCGTCAATGCGATGCCGCGCTTTATGATGGCATCGCCTTTATTCTCTGCTTCGATCTCCGCCCGGCGGGCCCGATAGCGGGTCGTCTCCGCCAGCGTTTCAATCAATTCCCGCGCGACATTGTCTTCGACCGTCTGGTGATAAGGCGTTAAGTCTCGCCCTGGGCCACCATAGAGATTGTCGAGCCGAACCTCTAAGGGGTCGCGCCCGACAGCAAATGCAATCTGATCCATCATCCGCTCAACGCCGAGCATGCCTTGCGGACCACCAAAGCCTCGAAATGCCGTATTGGAGACGGTATTGGTGCGGAAACGGTGAGAGGTGATTTCTGCGGTGCCGAGATAGTAGCAGTTGTCACTGTGAAACATCGCGCGATCATTGATTGCAAGCGACAGATCGGTGGAAAAGCCGCAGCGCGAAGCGAGATCGAAAATCGCGCTTTCAAGGCGTCCGCTTGCATCGAAGCCAGCTTTGTATTCGATCGCAAAATCATGCCGTTTGCCGGTCATGATCATGTCATCGTCTCGGTCCAATCTTAGCTTTGCCGGGCGTCCGGTTTTTTCCGCTGCGAGCGCAGCGATGGCCGCGATGAGAGTCGACTGCGTTTCCTTACCACCGAAGGCGCCGCCCATGCGACGCACTTCGACGGTCACAGCGGCACTGGCTTTGTCGAGAAGGTGCGCAATCAAATGCTGTGCTTCTGTCGGATTTTGCGTTGAGCTGTAGATCTTCAGCGCCCCATCTTCGCCGGGCACGGCAAGGGCGATTTGGCCTTCGAGATAAAAATGGTCCTGCCCCCCCATTTCGAGGGACCCGGTGAGCGTTTGTGGCGCTGCTTTAAAAGCGGCGGGCGCATCACCGAGCCGCATGACTTGCGGCGTTTCCACAGTTTCATTCTGCGCGCGCGCTTCGGCGAGGGTCAGATTTGCAGGCTTATCATTATAAGCAATATGCGCGCGAATAGCGGCCAATCGCGCCGCTTTTCGCGAGGTGGCCACCACGGCAAAAATCGGCTGGCCGTGAAACTGAACGGTTCGCTCAGCAAAAACCGGATCATCATGGATGACGGGTCCAATATCATTCTCGCCTGGGATATCTTCTGCGCTCAGCACGGACAAAACACCGGGTGCACGGCGCACCGGTTCGAGGTCCAGCGCGGTGATATCGGCATGCGCACGCTCTGACATGGCAACATAAATATGCGTGCAATCGGTTGGCTCCGGCAGATCATCGACATATTGCGCTTGGCCCGACACATGGAGGTGCGCGCTGTCATGATTGCGCGCTTCATGGACGTCGCCTGAGATTTTGGCCGGCCGCGGCGGGCGATGTGTGCGCTCAAGCATCGCTCAGCTCGCCTCCAAAATCCGCGTGCGCGTCTTGGCCTGCGATTCCAGGAAGACCTTCCGTAACAAATTTTGCGCCGTTTTCATCCGGTAATGACGCGACGCGCGCATATCGGTCAGCGGCGTAAAATCTGCTTCGAGGGCCTGCGCCGCGCGCGCAATCGTGTCGGCGGTCCAGGGCGCGCCGATCAAGGCGGTTTCGCAAGCATGCGCACGTTTGGGTGTGCCCGCCATCCCGCCATAGGCAATTCTCGCCGCGGTCACCACGTCCTTCTGCAGTGTAATCGCGAAGGCACCGCAGAGGGCAGAGATATCCTGGTTGAACCGTTTCGAAATTTTGAATGTGCGAAACAGCGTCGCCTCGGATAGCGGTGGCACCCATACGGATCGGACATATTCGCCTGCCGCCAAATCTTGCCGTCCATAGTCGAGGAAAAAGTCCTCCAAGGGGAGGGTGCGGGTCCCCTTCGGCCCGGCGATTTCTAGCTCAGCACCGAGGGCGATCAGAGGCGGCGGCGTATCGCCAATCGGTGATCCGTTGGCGATGTTCCCACCAATCGTTCCGCTGTTTCGGACCTGTACCGACCCGATCCGTCGGATCAACTCACCAAAGTCTGGATGTAATTTTGCGAGCCGCGTCCAAGCATCAGAATAACACACCATCGCGCCAATCCTCAATCCAGCTTCATCGTCCGACAGGGTCTGCAAGGCGGCGATGCTGTTCAGCGAGATCACCGTTTCGAGCAAGCGGTGCTGCTTGGTCACCCAAAGGCCAACATCCGTAGCGCCGGCGACCAAAGTTGCATCGGGATACTGCTGCAAGAGGTCTATCAGTTCGTGCTCGGTCATGGGCGCAAAATAGCGGCGCTGCGCCTCGAAGTTTGGATCTGCATAGGCGGAGTCTTCTGGGCGCGCTGGCTGAATGGATTTCAGCGTCGCTAGCGTGGTCTCTCCGCCAAATTCTCCGCGATGCGTCTCATCATGAAGAACTGCATCAGCGGCTTTCTGGATCGGGGCGTATCCCGTGCATCGGCAAAGATTGCCAGCAAGGATATCGTCCGTGTCCTGGGGAAGCGCCGCGTCCGTGGCTTGGTAGCGCGCAAATAGCGACATGACGAAACCTGGCGTACAAAACCCACATTGTGTTCCGTCCCCCTCAGCCATCGCCGCTTGGACCGGGTGCAATGCGCGCGCGCCGCCGAGGGATTCCACCGTCACTAATTCTTTTCCATCGAGCATCGGTAGGAAATAAATACACGCATTCACAGCGCGGTAGCGGACTGTCTCGCCCTGTCGTTCACCCACCGCCACGGTGCAGGCGCCGCAATCGCCCTCGGCGCAGCCCTCTTTGGTGCCGGTCCGACGCCGATCATCGCGCAACCATTCGAGCACGGTCTGCGTTGGATCGTAAGACTCGACCCGCTGAATTTCCCCGTCCAACAAGAATTGGATCATAAATACCTCACTCTAACCGAGCTTAATATGCCAAAAATGCTTGCCTTTGTCATAGTCTGTGGCGGTCTTTCCAAGCAAGCGTGGCAAACTGCGCGATCTCTAATCGACCGATCTAAAAATCAGATCGTAAATCATGTCGGGTTTAAAAAGACTCAAACTATCAGATGCATCCATCGCGATTTCGGCTTCATTTTGGCAGGATTTGACGGTTCGGTGATGCTGTCACGCGATCACCTCAGGGCCTAAAATCTAAGCAAATCTGTCTTGCGAACGAGCAATTGTCATCGACCCGAGCCGGATTGTCGGGCGATTGATATTGGCGTTCGAAGATCGTTGATTAAGGTGAGGGAAAGACAGGGCGTCGGGCGAGACGGGAGCGGCATGATCGATAAATACTTCTCAATCAAAGCCCGCGGCAGTTCCATTCGCAAAGAGGTTGTCGCGGGTGTGACGACGTTCTTGGCCATGTCCTATATCATTTTCGTCAATCCAGACATTCTGGCAAATGCCGGCATGGACCCAGGTTCGGTCTTCGTTGCGACCTGTTTATCGGCCGCGATCGGCACGCTGATAATGGGCGTCTATGCGAATTTTCCGATCGCGATCGCACCCGGTATGGGGCTCAACGCGTTCTTCACCTATGGCGTGGTGCTCGGCATGGGGATTCCCTGGCAGGCGGCCTTAATGGCGGTGTTTCTGTCCGGTGTCTTATTCGTCATCATAAGCGTTTTGCCGATCCGCGAATGGGTGATCAACTCTATCCCGATGGAGTTGAAACTCTCTATCTCTGCCGGGATTGGCCTGTTCTTGATTATGATCGGGCTAACAAGCGTTGGGATCGTGGTCGACAATCCAGCGACTTTGGTGGCGCTTGGCGATCTCTCGGCGATGCCGACGCTGCTGGCGATTTTGTGCTTCATTCTGATTGTCGTTTTGGAAGCGCGGGATGTACCGGGCGGGATATTGCTCGGCATGCTTACGATTACCGTATTAGGCGTTCTCCTCGGCGTTTCGGAGCCAAGCGCAATTGTGTCCTTGCCGCCGTCGGTGGCGCCAACACTATTTGCATTGGATTGGACGCAAGTGTTTGAAATCGGCTTGGTCATCATCGTGATTTCGTTCCTATTTGTCGACTTGTTCGATACGGCAGGGACCTTGGTCGCCGTCGCCCACAAAGCAGGCTTACTGGACGAAAAGGGCCATGTGGTCGGCTTGCGCAAAGCCCTGCTCGCCGACTCAACCGCGACTATGGTTGGCGCGGTGGTCGGGACCTCATCGGCGACGAGCTATGTCGAGAGCATCGCTGGCGTCAAAGCGGGCGGGCGGACCGGGCTGACGGCATTGGTGGTTGCTGGTTTATTTCTATGCGCGCTGTTCTTTGCGCCGCTTGCGGGGGCCATCCAGACCTATGCGACGGGGCCAGCTTTGGTCTTCGTCGGCTGTGTTATGGTGGGCGGACTGGCCTCCGTCGATTGGGAGGATATGACGGCTTTTGTGCCAGCCGTGATAACCGCTGTTGCGATGCCGCTCACCTATTCGATCGCAACTGGAATTGGGCTCGGCTTTGTCGCCTATGCCGCGCTCAAGCTCGGTGCTGGCAAATGGCAACAGCTCAGCCCGAGTGTCGCCGTTTTAGCCATCTTGTTTTTGCTCAAATTTATATTCCTGGACAGCTAGACCGTGACGGTCCCTTCGCGCCCAGAGCCTCGTGACACGCCCATTGTCCGGATGGGGGCGGCGCAGAGGCGCGACCCGAACCACATGCCGCCGCTCCACATCGCGGTCCCGCTCGGCATCCAGCATGTATTGGCGATGTTTATCGGCAATGTCACACCGGCCATCATCGTCGCCGGCGTTGCAGGGTTTGGCTATGGGTCAGATGACCCGTCAGACCTTATCTATTTGATCCAAATGTCGATGTTGTTTGCCGGCATTACAACTCTGTTTCAGACCGTTGGGGCGGGACCTATGGGAGCTCGGCTGCCAATTGTTCAGGGCACCAGTTTCGCATTCTTGCCGATTATGGTGCCGATTGTTGCCGGCACCGGAGTCGACGGTATGGCCGCCTTGGTCTCAGGCGCGCTCTTTGGCGGCGTGTTTCATGCCTTGCTCGCGCCGTTTATCGGCCGGTTGAGATTTGTCATGCCGCCGCTCGTCACGGGTCTGGTGGTGGCTTTGATAGGATTGTCTTTGGTCAAAGTTGGTATCCAATATGCGGCCGGTGGCGTCCCCGCCAAGGGCACCGACGCCTATGGCGGCTGGCAAGGCTGGCTGCTCGCTGGCAGTGTCCTGGTCGCGACACTGGGTTTGAAATTTTTTGGCCGGGGCCTGTTCGCGACCGCTTCGATATTGCTTGGCTTGCTGGTCGGATATGTGCTCGCCATTCCGTTTGGCTTGATTGATTTGACCCCAGTTTCCGCAGCTGACTGGGTCATGCTCCCGGATCCGTTTCGATTTGGCTTCACACTCTCTGCACCCGCCATTGTTGGGTTTTGCTTCATGGGGGTTGTGTCCGCGATTGAGACCGTCGGCGATGTTAGCGCTATCACAAAATCTGGTGCAAGTCGTGCGGCGCGTGACGAGGAATTGTCTGGCGCGACCCTTGCCGACGGGGTCGGGACATTTTTGGCAGCGATATTTGGATCTCTCCCGAACACTTCGTTCAGTCAGAATGTCGGATTGATCGCGATGACGGGTGTAATGAGCCGCCATATTGTCTCGTGTGGCGCTGTCATTTTGATCCTCTGTGGCCTGGTGCCAAAAATCGGAGCATTGATCACGACGATCCCGATCCAGGTGCTCGGCGGCGGTGTAATCATCATGTTCGGTATGGTCATCTCGGCGGCTTTGTCTATCCTTTCCGACGTGCATTGGACTCAACGCAATATGCTGATTTTCGCGGTCTCCCTATCGCTCGGCTTTGGTTTGCAATTGGAGCCAGAAGCACTCCAGCATCTGCCGCAAATGCCGCAAGTTTTGCTCGCATCAGGTTTGCTGCCCGCGACCTTCCTTGCGATCGTCTTGAACCTTTTGATCCCTGACCCCCTCGAGACACAAACCGCAGACAAGCCATGAGCGTCACGCTGATCCAAAACGCGCAGGTCATTGCCTGTATGGATGACGCGCGGATCGAGATTTCCAATGGATCGATCGTCATCGAAGATGGCGAAATCCGCGCGGTCGGACCGGCTGAGGCTTTGCGGGGATGGACGCAGACCGCCGATAAGGTGATCGATGCTGCGGGCACGGTAATCACGCCGGGCTTAGTCAATACGCATCATCATTTGTTTCAGACGCTGACGCGCGCCGTGCCGGCTGGGATTGATGCCAGTCTGTTTGGATGGCTAAAAAGCCTCTATCCGATCTGGGCCCGCTATCGCCCGGAAGATGTGTTTGTTTCCTCCCAAGCGGCATTGGCTGAGCTGGTTTTGTCCGGGTGCACGCTGACCAGCGACCACCATTACGTGTTTCCAGATGGTGTGCGTT
>JBCCXW010000175.1:0-6632 GCA_039191105.1 Pseudomonadota bacterium | reverse complement strand
GCGCCCTTGCAAGCTGGACCGCCCGAACCGGTTTTCACTGAAACGCACGAGACATGGATCAATCTGAGCTTTGATTTCAGCACCGCCGGGGAGCCTTACCTCTTGAGCGCTGAAGCCCCTGGAGGGCATCGCCAAATTCTCGGCGGTCCAAGCGATCCCGACCAGGCATTTTCAGCGCTTACCCCAGAGCAGTTTACCGTCGACGCGATGGTCGGCGTGCTCGAAGCGGGCCGCGAGGTCTTGTTTACGGGGTTTGGGGATACTCCGCTGGAGCGGCATCTTTACAAGGTGCCGTTCGCGGGCGGCACGCCGACCCGGGTCACCGCTCTTGGGCAGTCCTGGTCGATCACAATGGCGCCGGATGGCGAGTCCTTTGTCGGAACCAATTCGAGCCCGTCACAACCGCCACAGACAGGGCTCTATCGCACGGATGGGACGCTGATCACTTGGATTGAAGAAAACCGGCTGAATGAGACCCATCCCTATGCGCCCTATCTCGCCGCGCACACGGTCCCCGAATACGGGACGCTCACCGCAGAAGACGGACAAACGCTGCATTATTCGATCCAATTGCCGCCGGCGTTCGATCCAAACCGAACTTACCCGGCTTTGGTCGAAATCTATGGCGGGCCGCATGTGCAAACCGTCAATCGAAATTGGGAACGGCTCTCCGACCAGTTTTATACGCGCCAAGGCTATGTGGTGTTTCGGATCGATAATCGCGGCATGGCAAATCGCGGACGCGCCTTTGAAGATGTCATCTATCGACAAATGGGGATCCCCGAAGTGCGTGATGTCTTGCGCGGTGTCGATTGGTTGAAATCGCAGCCCTTTATCGATGGCAATCGCGTGGGCATCCAAGGCTGGTCTTATGGCGGTTATATGACCTTGATGACCATTTTGCAGGCGCCCGAAGGGACATTTGCCGCCGCCGTTTCAGGCGCCCCCGTCACCGACTGGTCGCTCTATGATACCTTTTACACCGAACGCTACATGGATACACCTCAAGACAATCCCGAGGGCTATGCGCAAGGGTCGGTATTCTATCATTTGGAGCGGTTAGAAACGGACCTGCCGAAGCTCATGCTGATCCACGGAATGGCGGATGATAATGTCACCTTCGACAATACGACGCGGCTGATGGCAGAGCTGCAAGAACGCGGGATCGTATTTGATCTGATGACCTATCCCGGTCAGCGCCATGGCATTCGCGGCCAGGCGCTCGCCACGCATCTGATGAAAACACGCATGGCGTTTCTGGACCGGCATTTGAAAGATGCTGGCCCATGATCGAGCCCTGGAAAACGCTGTCTTCAAAAGAGGTTGTCAGTGACGAATATATTCGCCTGCGCACGGACACATGTCAGCGGGCGGATGGTCACATTATCCCGACCTATCATGTGATTGACTTCCCGATGTGGACGCTGGTGATCCCGCTCACAGATGCTGGCAATATCGTTCTGGTCAAAGAGTATCGCCATCCCGCCGGCGTGATCGTTACGGGGTTGCCCGGCGGCGGCGGAGAGCCAGGGGACACAGACTATGAAGCGATTGGCCGCCGCGAATTGCGCGAAGAAACCGGCTATGTCCCGCGCGAAATGCACCATATTGGCCGCTGTTATCCCAACCCGGCAATCCAGACCAATCAGATCAATTACTTCCTTGCCCTCGGATGTGCCCCCATTGGCGAACAAGCCTTAGACGCGAATGAGCAAATCGAAGTGTTAGAAATGCCGCTGGCCGACTATCTTGAATATGAGACGATGGAGGTGCAACACTCCCATCATGCAGCGGCGTTGTTTTACTTACAGCGCTTCTTTGCCAAGAATGCGGATAAACGCCCACGATAAAGATCGGCTTCCAGGAGGATCTTCATGCCCGCTTTTCAACCCACTGCGGATCAGTTTCGCGCCTTTCGCGACGATCCGCACGATGGCCCTCTAAGCCAAGTCAATCTGTTGAAATTCAAAGTCAAAGCCGCCTATGCCGAAAGCGACCCGGAATATGGCGAAGACTGCTCGGGCGAAACCGCCTATGTACGCTATTCTGAAGCCTTTACCAAAGCCGCCGAGGAGGTTGGCGGCACGACCAGTTTGCTCTCGATGACGGAACGCTATTTCATTGGTGGCGGAGATTGGGATGCCATTCTGGTCAACACGTTCCCGACCCGGCACGCCTTTATCGCAACGCTCAACCACCCGGATTATAAGGCCATGTCCCGGCATCGCGACGCGGGCTTACTCTGCCAGGACTTGATCGTCACCCGACCGCTTTGGTTGCACGGGGAGAAAACAGTATGAAGCGGCTCGCAATAGTCCTGGCGGCCCTGATCGCCTTCGCCGCGCTGGCTTATGGCGGGGTGGTCTGGACGATCACACAACCGGCGCCGCCTCTGAAACAAGGGCCCATCCTGCACTTGCCACAAGGCGACATCCAAGCCGGCATCGACCGGTACAACGACGATATATTGCAAATCAATGGCATTCCTTTTGCGGCCCCGCCAGAAGGCGATTTGCGCTGGCGACCGCCGACGCGCCCGCAAGGCTGGGAAGGCGTTCGAGACGGCACCGTGTTTGGCGCCGAATGTCTGCAGAGCCGGTCCGGCAGCCGCGCGTTTTTGAGCGATCTCTTAGACGGACTCGGCTTGAACCCGGTTGAACAGCATTTCGCGAAAATCTCGCTGCAAAGCACGCCGCCACCAAAGGAAAGCGAGGATTGTTTGTTCCTGAATGTGCGCACGGCAAATGTCGGCAGCGCCGACCTGCAGCCTGTCATGGTTTGGATCCATGGCGGCAGCCACCAAGCCGGGGCCGGATCCCAAAGTCTCTATCAGGCCAATCAACTGGTGGAGAATGGCGTGGTTCTCGTGACCATCAATTATCGTCTTGGTCCATTCGGATATCTCGCCCATCCTGCGCTCAGCGCCGATGATCCGAATGGGGTCTCCGGCAATTACGGTTTGCTCGACCAAGTCGCCGCCTTGATTTGGGTCAAAGAGAACATCGCTGTATTTGGTGGCGACCCTGATAATGTGACGATTTTCGGCGAAAGCGCAGGCGCTCAATCGGTCACTGAGATTATGGCAACGCCCTTCAGCGAGGGCCTATTCCATAAAGCCATCCTGCAGAGCGGCGCCTCGACATACAATACGAACGGGCTGGAGACCGCGATCGACGGTCGCATGAGCATGCATGAGGCGGGGCTCGATTTCTTTGAGGGCCTGGCGCCAGAGGCGGCCTCTGCCGCGGATTTGCGCGCCATTCCAGCGACCGACATTATCGCGCACATCGCGAACAAAACCCACCTTGGCGATTATGCTCTACCGACCGTCGATGGCTTTGTCCTGCCGCGCCTCATCGGCGACGCCATTGCCCGCGGGTCGGTTCACAATGTTCCGATTCTTGCTGGCTATAATGGCGATGAAGCCACGCTGTTTTATGACAGTATTCAACGCCCCACCATTTTGGTGCCCGACTTTCCGGCCCCCTTAGAGGCTCGCCTGGCCTATCTCGAAGAGATTTATGGCCGCGAAGATGCTGAGCAGCTGATCGCGCTCTATGGACTTGATGATCCCGAGACCTTCCAAACCGCGGAAACGGATATGCTCGGTGACGACCTATTCGGCGTGCATATGCGGTTCTTGGCAGCCAACAATGTGGATCAAGGCGCGCCCAGTTATTTGTATCATTTCACGCGCGTGCCGCCGTCCAAATCTCAAACCATCGGGGCCTTTCACGCCGCCGAGATTTTCTTTGTGTTCGGCAGTCACAACCCGCTTAGCCCCCTGAGCGAGGCGGATGAAGCGCTGACCACAGCGATGGGGCAATATTGGACGAATTTTGCCAAATCGGGTGACCCGAATGGCGCTGGATTGCCCGAATGGCCGAGCTATGCACCCGACACCGATCTTTGGATGACGTTCAACCCATCAATCCATGTCAAACCGAACGTCCGCAAAGCCAAGCTGGATATACTCGAGCGCGCCATGGAACGCCGCATCGCAGCTGCGGTCTCGGTGATCACGCCGCCAGCGGAGATCGATTTTGCGAGCTTAGACGATCAGGAGGCTTCTGCAGATCGCCTCGAGCCCTGATTGATCGATCGGATCGAAAGCATCGAACTGTTCGCTATCCACGTCCAAGACTGCGGCCAGTCTTCCCGCTGCATCCAAAACCGGGACTACGATTTCTGAATTGCTGCGACTGTCGCACGCAATGTGGCCCGGAAAGGCATGCACATCAGGCACGATCACTGTTTCTTTGGCGCGCGCGCTCGCCCCGCAAACGCCCTTTCCAAACGGGATCCGCAAGCAGCCAAGCGTGCCTTGATAAGGTCCAACCACCAACTCTTTAGGGTTTTGCGGATCGACAACATAAAAGCCGGTCCAGAAAAACCGCGGCGAGAAGGTTTGAGCCAGTAAGCAAGCGGCGCTGGCATAGCGCGCCGGTATATAAGACTCACCTGCAACGACACTCTCGATTTCGGCTCGCAGTTCTTGATATTGCCGCGCCCGGTCCATCGCATTGCCTTTCTTTTGACAAGCGCCCCATATCGGATGTGCACAGACCATAGACAAGATAGTAATGGACGTGAGCAAATCGCTCTGAAATAATCAGATTTAGATCGGAGGCATTTGCGTGATCGCGAAAGGGTGGGTGGAACACATTTGTGTCTCGATACTTGCGCTCGTCATGAGTGCCGCTGGCGCGCAGGCCCAACTCGATGAAAATGACCCCGAACCGATCGCCCCGGCGCCCGTGGAGATTTCGGATGATCGCCTTGATCGTGCGATGGCGATCTATGAGGCGGATGAGAGCCTGCAGCGGACACGGCCTAACGCACCGCCCGAAGATTTCGAAGGCCGCGCTCGGAACACCTCGCCAAACCCCATCGCTCAGGCCATTGCTGGGTTTTTTCGCAGCATTGGCGGCCTGCTCGGGTATCTTTTGGCGGCGATTGTCTTGATCGCCATTCTGGCCGGGCTCTACATGGCGTTCGGGGAGAGCCTGTCGTTGCGCCGGCGCCAAAAAGAAAAATCAGCTTTGCCTGATGTCTCGATGACGCCAAACCTGAGACCCGAGCAGAAGCGCGCCAGGGCGCTGCTAGAAGATGCAGATGCGCTTGCCGCGCAGGGTCAATACGCTCAGGCCGTTCATTTGCTTTTATTTCGGTCGATTGACGACATCCAAGAGAAACGATCTGGCATTATCGGTCGGTCTCTCACCGCGCGAGAGATTGGCGCCCTTGGGGTCTTGCCGGATCGGGTGCGAGGCGCCCTGTTGCCCATCATCCGGATTGTCGAACGCAGCTTTTTCGGCGGCGCCAGCGTAACTGAAGCGGGCTGGAAAGAAGCGCGCGCGTCTTATGAAGAATTTGCCTTTGGCGAGGCATGGGCATGAACGAACGCTTGCCGCAAGCGGAGAACCCATTCTCAGCTGTGATCATAATCGTGATGATCAGCGTCGGTACGATTGCCTTTATCGCTTTATTCGCTCTGCTCGCCTGGTCGCCGGATCTTGCCAACAAAAACCGCGCGGGCGATCATCCCTATTCGGAGTCGGCGCTGGGATATTCGGGATTGGTGACACTTCTTGAAGCCGATGGGCAGAGTGTCAGCGTGTCCCGACTTTCGAGCACGTTGACCTTCAATGACGGGCTACTCATCATCACCATACCGCGATATGGCACCGCCCGCGCTGGGGATATCGAATTGCAATCCGTCACCCAACCGGCGCTTTATGTGCTGCCAAAATGGGCTGGCTATCGTGATCGCGCCAATCCGAGTTGGCAGAGAGATACGGAGCTTTTGAACAAACGGTTCCCAGAACAAATCGCGCGAGACTTCGATTCTGATATCTCGGTTTGGCGATTGCGAAATCCGGGCAGAATTGAAACCCCGTTTGGCCGACATACACCACGTTTTGAACACAAAATGCAGGTCATTGAGACCGATAGTCTCGAGCCGATCGTGCAGACCGCCGGGGGAACGCTGCTGGCCAAACTGCCTGGCCGGGAGATTTACCTATTGAGCGATCCTGACCTGATCAATACGTTTGGCTTGGCCCGGCGGGACAATGCGCGCATGGCGCTCGGCCTGATTGAATGGATCAAAGACTTTCCAGAACAAAGCATCACCCTGGACGCGACGCTGCATGGATTCGAACGGTCCGAAAGCCTGCTGCGCGCGATTTTTGACGTGCCCTTCCTCGGTGCCACAATGATTGCGATCGCGACGATCCTCCTGGTGGGCTGGGCCGCGTTCATTCGGTTTGCGCCGCCTCTGCGTGACCCCCCTGTGCGCGCGTTTGGAAAAATCGCTTTGGCCGAAAGCTCCGCGGGCTTGATTTCGATGACCCGGAGAGAGGGCCAAATGGCACCTGCCTATTTGACGGTTGTTCGCCGCAATCTTGCCCGTCGGATCGGGTTGCCGGAGCAGACAAGCGATGAGGCCTTCGCCCAATCGGCCGATCGGCTCGCGAAGCGGAAAGCACTAGACCGCAACTGGTCTGATCATCGCCGCGCGCTCCAGGCCCCAACGACGAACCGAAATGAGTTACGCGACAAAGCGCTCAATCTTTGGCGATGGCGTGAGGAGATGAAAGATGGACATTGATGCAATTCGCGCCCTGGCT
>JBCCXW010000174.1:0-6711 GCA_039191105.1 Pseudomonadota bacterium | reverse complement strand
GCGAACGCTGGAAGAGACGCTGGAGAATGCCCAAAAGCTTGGCTATCCGGTGATGTTGCGTCCGTCTTTTGTCCTCTCCGGCACCGCGATGCGGATCTGCCATTCGGACGAAGATGTCCGCGAATATGCCGGCTATGCGCTGTCGGTTGCAGGGGATGGTTCGCTGTTCCTGGATCGCTATCTCTCAGATGCTATCGAGGTCGATGTCGATGCGCTTTGCGATGGTCAGAATGTGCATGTGGCTGGGATTATGGAACATATAGAAGAGGCGGGGGTGCATTCTGGCGACAGCGCCTGCGCCCTGCCGCCTTATACGCTCTCGCCATCGATCATTGGCCGCCTCAGCGAACAAACCATCGCGCTTGCCAAAGCGTTGAATGTCTGTGGGCTGATTAATATTCAATACGCGGTCAAAGAGGATGAAATCTACGTCCTCGAAGCCAATCCGCGGGCCAGCCGGACGGTGCCATTTGTCGCCAAAGCAGTCGGCGCGCCGATTGCCGGCATTGCGGCGAAAATCATGGGCGGCAAAGCATTGCCGGATTTCGATCTGCGTCATGCCGAAGCCAACCGGGTTGCGGTCAAAGAAGCGGTCTTCCCCTTCGCGCGGTTCGCCAATGTCGATCCGATCCTTGGCCCCGAGATGCGCTCGACCGGTGAGGTGATGGGGTGGGATGACGATTTCGGCACAGCTTTTTTAAAGGCTCAGATCGGTGCCGGGGAAGACATCCCAGAGACCGGCACCGCGTTCATCTCATTGCGCGAAGCGGACAAACCAGAAATCGTGGAGGCGGCGAAAGACTTATCTGAAATGGGATTTGAGCTCGTCGCCACATCCGGTACGGCGGCGTTCCTCGACGCGCATGGCATTTCTGCCCGCACCGTTAAAAAGGTCTTGGAAGGTAAGCCGAACATCGAAGACGCAATATTGAATGGCGAGATTGATATGGTTTTGAATACGACAGAGGGTGCGCAGTCGCGCAAAGACTCAAAATCCATCCGCCGCACGGCTTTGATCCAAAATGTCCCCTATTTCACGACCCTTTCGGCGTGCCGCGCGGCGGTAAAAGCGATTCGCGCAAGACGCGAAAAACCCCTTTCAGTCCAGGCTCTGCAGAAAGCATAACTTGCGAGATCGGCCTTTTTACACTACCTATTCGGCCAGCTTTTTGATTGGGCGGAAACGCCCAGACCCAAGAACGGTACTAAATTCATGCAACGCACACCGATGACTGCGGGTGGCTATGCCGCCCTCGATGAAGAATTAAAGACGCTCAAATCCGTGGAACGCCCGGCCATCATCCAGGCGATTGCTGAAGCGCGCGAACATGGCGACTTGTCTGAAAATGCTGAATATCACGCAGCGAAAGAGAAACAGTCTTTCATCGAAGGCCGAATTGTCGAACTGGAAGACAAGCTCTCGCGCGCCGATGTCATCGATTTGAGCAAAGTTAAAGGCGACAAGATCGTTTTCGGCGCCACGGTGACTGTGATTGATGTCGATACGGAAGAAGAAGCGACTTATCAAATTGTCGGCGAAGATGAAGCGGATATTGCGGATGGCAAAGTCTCGAACACCTCACCGATCGCCCGCGCGCTGATCGGCAAGGCCGAGGGTGACGAGGCCGAAGTCGCCGCCCCCGGCGGCGCCAGAGTCTATGAAATCGCCGAAGTGAAGTACGCGTAAACGAGGTTCTTCTCCGAATGCGCGAATTCTGGCAGGGATCCGAAAATGACCGTGCCTGATTCTTCCTTAGGGCCGTCCATCTGGGCGGTCAGCGACGGGCGCGCTGGCAATGCGGCGCAGGTCAAGGCGGTGATTTCGGCTTTGTCGGAGACCCGGCGCTGGCTCCAAATTGGGCATGTTGTGGGGCAGAACTACCGCTCAGATCCGCTTGAGCTTTCGCCGCGTCCGCCCTGGGTGTGGTGGCCAGGCGCGAACTGGCCGCTACCAAAACTTGCTTTGCCGCCCGATCAGCGGGCGCTCTTAGCGGCGCCATGGCCATCGCTATGGATCGCTGCCGGACGCCGCAGCGCGCCTTATACGGCGGGGGTGCGCACATGGAGCGAAGGGCAAACCTTCACCGTGCAGATCCTCGATCCGAAGTCAGATCCGAGCCGGTACGATTTGGTCATTGTCCCCGAACACGATGACTTGCAGGCCCCGAGTGTGGTGCGCACGATCGGTTCTCCCACCCATTTTAGCGAGGATGCGATCGAAGAGGCAGGCCAGGCTTTTGCTGACCTTGCCGACGAAACCGGCAAAAGCGCCCTCATTGTGCTGGGCGGGGCGTCCAAGACGCATCGCTTCAGCCGCGAGACCGCCGCGCAATTGATGCACCAATTTGAGGGGCTTGCGGCGCGCGGCTGGCGCTTGCGGATCACCTGCTCGCGGCGCACGCCGGTCCCTGTGGTCGGCGATATGCGTCAATTGGCGGACCGGATTGGGGCTGACTTTTGGGCCAATGCGCAAGATGGGCCAAACCCTTACCTTGCCTGGTTGCTCTATTCCGACGCGGCGATTGTTACCGAGGATAGCGCGAATATGCTCTCAGATGCCGCTTGGCATGGCTTGCCCATCCATATCGCGAGATTGACCGGCAAGGCGCCGAAATTTGATCGATTACACGCCAGTTTGATCGACCGCGGCTGCGCGCGATGGTTCCAAGGCGACCTCGAAATTTGGGATTATCCCCCGGTGCGCGAGGCCGGGCGTGTTGCCGACCGGATTATCGCAGAATTGCTCAAAAAGCACCCGCAACCTAATTTGGGACCGTCCGTGGCAAGCAAAGTCGCAGCGCCAACTTGGCGCTAGGCTGACACCGAATGGCGCAGCTGCCCGGCCACCCCGGCATCAGCATCCGTTTCCCAACACCAGGCGCTGGGCGTGTCGAGCACGGCGCGAACCAATTTATTGTTCATGGCATGACCAGGCTGGCGCGCTTCATAATGACCGGCAATCGGCGCTCCCGCGAGCATCAAATCACCGACTGCGTCCAGCAACTTATGGCGAATAAATTCATCATCGCTGCGCAGACCCTCTGGATTTATGATTTCGTCGCCATCTATCACCACGGCATTTTCAAGGGAGCCTCCGCGAGCAAGACCCATGGCTTTCAGCGTTTCGACATCGCGAGCAAACCCAAACGTACGGGCAAAAGCAATATCACGCGCAAACTGTCCGGGCGCGAGACGCATCGACATTTGCTGCGTCCCAATGGCTTTGGTGTCAAACTCGATTTTGGCTTTCAAAGACAAATGATTGCTTTCATTCGGGCTGAGCCGCGCCCATTTGACACCATCGCATACTTCGACGGTTTCCAAAATCCGGATGCGGCGGCGCAGCGCCGATTGCTGCGTCACGCCAACGCTTTGGAACAAGTCGCAAAACACGGCCGATGAGCCGTCCATGATCGGAACTTCCGGACCATCAATTTCAATTAGGAGATTA
This sequence comes from Pseudomonadota bacterium, assembly GCA_039191105.1. Taxonomy (GTDB): domain Bacteria; phylum Pseudomonadota; class Alphaproteobacteria; order Caulobacterales; family Hyphomonadaceae; genus Henriciella. The sequence goes on along the minus strand of JBCCXW010000174.1, from coordinate 3,260 downwards.
TCAATCCCAAGCCCGGCACAGGCGGCCAATAAGTGCTCTACGGTTGCAACGCTGGCGCCATCATCATTGGTCAGCGTGGTGCCGAGCTGGACTTCAGTGACATGATCACCGCGGGCGGGAATGTCGGATGGGATATCAAGATCGGTGCGCCGAAACCGGATCCCGGCATTCGCTGCGGCGGGTTTGATGACCATACGTGCCCGTTCGCCGGAATGAACGCCGATGCCCGCGCAAATGACGGCACCCCTCAATGTCGTTTGACACGCTACTTTGACCAAGCCCACACTCCTTGTAGACTGGCATAAACACCCGCGTCGGCTGAAATCACAAGACAAGCATTATTGCGATTTGTTGCAACATCTTAAAACAAAAAGCCGCCCTCTACCGGACGGCTTTTACTAACAATTTGGTAAGCTTTAAGTATTGGCTGAGCGTCGCAAAAACGCAGGAATTTCAAGATCCTCATCATCAAATGCGGCCGGCTTTGGATGATCTGTGGGTGAGGTCACAATGGCCGTTTCATCATCCTCGGAATCATTGTCGCCGACCGGTTCTTCACGACGCCATCCGAACAAGTTTGAGAAGCCTGCGGGGCTATCTGCCACGGGCTTGGTCAAGGCCGCATCAGCGGTCACAGTGTCGCCGCCAGCCTGGCCTTCAACATGCGCAGCGGGCAATGGTCGGCCGCTAAAATCTGGACGATTATCAGCTTCCGCGGACGCCGCCTGGCTAACCACGACCGGGGCGTCATCTGGGACATGGGCCACGGGCGGCATGGTTACAGCGACGTCTTGAGCAGTGACACCGGCTGCAACAACAGAGACACGGATGCGGCCCTCTAAAGCCGGGTCGAAGGTCGAGCCGAGAATGATATTGGCGTTTTCGTCAACCTCGCGGCGGATCTCGTTCGCCGCTTCGTCGAGCTCGAATAAAGTCATGTCATAGCCGCCGGTAATATTGATCAAAACGCCCTTCGCGCCCTGCATCGACACATCATCGAGCAGCGGATTATCGATGGCCGACCGGGCCGCTTCCAGCGCACGGCCTTCGCCCTCGCCTTCGCCCATGCCCATCATTGCTGTGCCCATGCCTTTCATAATCGTCCGGACATCGGCAAAATCGAGATTGATAAGGCCCGGCATAATCATCAGATCGGTGATCCCGCGCACGCCCGAGTAGAGCACATCATCCGCCATCCGGAACGCTTCGGCAAATGTCGTGCGCTCATTGGCGATGCGGAACAGGTTTTGGTTGGGGACGACAATCAACGTGTCGACAACATCTTTCATTCTGACCAGGCCGCCATCTGCGGTGGTCATGCGATGCGCGCCTTCAAAGCCAAATGGCTTGGTCACCACACCGATCGTCAAGATGCCGCGATCGTGGGCGGCTTTGGCGATTACGGGTGCCGCTCCAGTGCCTGTGCCCCCGCCCATTCCGGCGGCGACGAAAACCATGTGCGCATCTTCAAGCGCCGCTTCGATTTCCGCCATTGATTCCTCTGCCGACGCCTCGCCGACATCGGGGCGCGCACCTGCGCCCAGGCCCGCCGTGGTCTCGGGTCCGAGCTGGATGCGGTTTTCCGTCTTAGAGCGACGCATCGCTTGCGCATCGGTATTGGCAACGTAGAACTCAACGCCTTGCAGGTTCGCCTCAATCATATTGTCGACGGCGTTTCCGCCAGCGCCACCGACGCCAATCACGACAATCCGAGGTTTGAGTTCTTTGGTCATGCTCAATTCCCGCACTTTAATCTACACACTTTAGACTGAGTCTGAGTTCAGAATGACGGACTTGACCTAAAAGACTCTTAAATGAGTGTCATTTCGATCAAAAATTTTCGCGGATCCAATTTAAGATTCGCGCAACTATTCCTTGCTCAGACGCGTCTCCAGCAAACACTTTCGCACCGCCAGCCCGCGCTGCGTCAGCAAAACCCCGCAATTCGTAACTTATCAGACCTGCCGCCGTCGAAAAGGCCGGATGGCCAAAATTGTCACCTAAAACATCAGCATCCACAGGTCGTCCCAAACGGACCGGCTGATTGAGCACTTTTGCCGCGAATTCGCGCACACCGGCCATCTGACTGGCACCCCCCGTGAGAACGGTGCGTCTCGGCAGAATCGGGCGTAACGGACTGGCCGTGAGGTGCGCTTGCACCATCTCGAACAACTCTTCGATGCGCGGCGCAATAATCGCAGTCAGCTCGCCGCGCGTCATCCGGCTGGCTTTCAGGCGGCCATCATCGCCCAAACGCGGCGCTTCGATCCGTTCGGCCATGCCAGGGCCGTCTGCATCCGCTGTGCCGTGGAGTGTTTTTAGGCGCTCCGCTGCGGCAAATGTGGTGCCAATGCCGTGCGCAATGTCGCTGGTGACCCGGGCGCCACCGACTTTGACCAAATCCAACCAAGCGGGCGCGCCATTCATAAACACAGAGACCGAGGTCACGCCGCCGCCAAAATCGATGCAAATCGCGCCGTTTTCTATTTCATCTTCAATCAGCGTGCCCGAACCGCTTGCGAGCGCCGACGGAACGATCCGTTCGATGCCCAGATGGGCCCGAAATACACACTCTTTGAGATTTTTGACGAGCGATTTTGGCGCCGTCACAACATTTAGCAAAACCCGCAGCCGGTCGCCGATCATCCCGACGGGATCGCGAATATCGTCCTGATCGTCGACGCCATACATGACCGGATAAGCACCAAGCAGTTCGCGCTCTTTGGGAACGATTTTATGCAGTGCTTCGCTCCAGACCTTATGCACGTCACGGCCGCTAATCTCGCGCTGGCCAAGTTCGATTTCAGCCTCTGCGAGCTGACTATCGACTTTGGGGCCTGTGATTCCGAGAATGATCCGATCAATCCGTTCACCGGCTTCTCGCTCAGCATCTTCAACCGCGAGGCGGATCGAACGTTCGAGCGCCTCAATATCAGTGATCGCGCCGCCATTAAACCCGCGACTCTGCTGGCGGCCGCCACCCATGAAAGCGAACCCGGCGCGGCTGCCTGGATCTACGCGCCCAATCAAGCAGGCGATTTTAGAACAGCCAATATCCAGCGCAGCGACGACCGTGCCAGCTTTGCCGATTTGGCGGGGTTTCAATCGATGCTCACTCGTCGCCATTACGCAGCACTCCCCAAATCATCGGTCATTGGGGTCAAATAGGTTTCACCCTCGACGCGCAGATCGATCACCCGGAGCGGGCGACGTGTTAGCTCTGTCACGGCGTTGATTTGCTCAAACCCCATCATATTTCG